>JANMUW010000086.1:0-9267 GCA_031392105.1 Acidobacteriota bacterium
CAAGGACTATTTGTTCGCGCAGCCCGACGTGAAGTTGGCCGGGCTGGAGCACCTCGACGACCGCTACCTGAAGGCCGTCGGCTACGCCACCAAGAGCAAACGCGCTTCGTCCTTGCAAAACGCGGGCAGTGGGCTGCCGAAGATGGTGCTCTTCGGCGACATCGTCGGCGACGACGAGAACGCCGTGGCGCGGGCCACCAGCGAAGTGATTCGCATCGCCAACTCGCGCCACGGCGAAGGCTTCGTCGCGGTGAGTGCCGATGCGCGCAAGAAGTTCTGGCTCGACCGCAAGCGCACGGCGGCCATCGCCAAACACACCAACGCGTTCAAGATCAACGAGGACGTGGTCATCCCGCTCGAGCGCATGGGCGAGTACACGGAGGGCATCGAGCGCATCAACATCGAGTTGAGCCTCGCCAACAAGCTCGAGCTGGTCGACGCGCTGGAACATTTCTTTGCGCGCGGCGCGCTGCCGCTGGGCAAGGGCGATGACGCCGGCGACATTCCGAGCGCCGAACTGCTCGAAGACCGCGTGCAGCAGTCGCTGGCGCTGTTGGCCGGCGTTCGCGCGCTGTGGTCGGGCTGGTTGGTCGGCCTCGATACACCCGTCCCCCCCGCTCTCCCTGAGCCTGTCGAAGGGCCCGCGCCCGAAGTCGAGACCTTCTTTTCCTTGATCCAGGACGCTCGCCTGCGTGCCTCGTGGAAGACGCAGATCCTGAAGCCCTTGCAGCAGTGCTTCGCCGGGGCGGCCTTCGTTCCGCTGCTCGACGAATGCCGGCGCATCCACAAGGACGTTCTGCGCGGTTGCGTCTGGATCGCCCTGCACATGCATGCCGGCGACGGCAATGTGCACACCAACATTCCGGTCAACAGCGACAACTACGCGATGCTGCAGGCCGCGCACGCGGCCGTCGTGCGCATCATGGCCCTGGCGCGCAGCCTGGGCGGCGTGATCTCGGGCGAGCACGGCATCGGCATAACCAAGCTTGAGTTTCTGACCGACGACGAGCTGAAAGACTTCGCCGATTACAAGCAGCGCATTGACCCCGAAGGCCGCTTCAACAAAGGCAAGTTGTTGCGCTACGAAGCCGGCGAGGGCGAACATGCCGCCGACCTCAGCCACGCCTACACGCCCAGCTTTGGCCTGATGGGCCACGAGTCGCTGATCATGCAGCAGAGCGACATTGGCGCGATCGCCGATTCGGTGAAGGACTGCCTGCGCTGCGCGCATGCGGCCAGCGACGCGACCGTTCGAATGTGATTCCAAAAAGTCCAATCTGTGAGATATTTCGCCCAGAGCTGCAGACCCTCCGGAGTCGCCGGGTCTGCGACCATCAATGCGTTGTTCATCGGCACATTGAAGATCACGGTCACTCCAATGCTGCCGACAACGTAAATCATAGTTCCAGTGAGCAGCCACCCGGCGCCTGGCAGATGCCAACGCACCACAGCGGTGATCGCGAGGCCGGCACAAATTACGCCGGTTCCGAGAAAGACTCCGAGGAACATCGGATTCAGTATGTAGATGTTGATTGACTGCATCGCCCACATACCGGAGAAGGGCGTGATGCGTGAAAGCGCTCGCATTATCGCAAACGAAAAAACGAAGAACGCGCCGGCGATCATTCCGCTGCCGATGGCGGAGAGTAATGTCAGTGCAAAAATCACTTTCTCGAGCATCGGAATATCACTTCAGGTCGCCGATTCGTAATTGTTCCGCGTCCCAACCGGCGCGTTTAGCTCCCGCCTGATACGCGCTTTCGAGAAATTCCAGGATCGCCTCTCGCGAATCATCCGACACGCGTGCAGCGTCGTACATCAGCAGAGCCATGTGAGCTCCGTTCGAGTCCGCCCACTTCGCCGCCGCGGGCGAGAGAGGTTCTTCCGCAAGGTCCGCCGGTTCCGGCGCCGTGTATGAATAGAACGCCGGTGCTGGAACCGTCTTGTCATCGCCAAACCAGAATCCGAAACTGATCACCTCGTGAGAGTAGGCTTCGCGCTCGACCATTCCCGCCTCGGCGCGCGGCGTCGCACGCTTTCCGGAAAATCGCGTCAGCGCGAGATCGAAGCTGTGCCAGAACATATGCACCGGCGTCGACTTTCCGATAAACCGTCCACGAAATTCCTGCAGAATATCGTCGACCGTGACGAGTATCTGATGAAACCGTTCGACGTAAGTTTTGTCATACGATTTGTTCTCGATGTCATCGGGAAACGGAGTTGTCGACGGAGCTTCGTACGGGATCGATTTGATATGCGGTTCGATGCCGAGCTTTGCGAGATTCGAGAAAAGGCTCGCGTAGAAATCGGCGACCGTCAGTCCGTCGTATAGAGCGAAGTCCTCGATCGCTCCATCGCTTGTTCGGATCTCGAGCTTGTGCGTTTTGAAATCGAATTCGATCTCGAAGTTCCCGCCGCGGTAGGGCATCGTGCGCGTCGTCAATCCTCGCGGGCTGATGTAGAGCGGCACATGCCACCAGTGATTTATCCGCGGGTGCATCGCCAGCCGGATCTTGCCGACGATCTGGCAATACAGGTGGAGTGTGTTCTTTGTCGGCCGCCACGCGTCGAGCGGCATTTCGGGGAAAGTCATAAGGGTTTCTAGTTTCGGGTTTCTAGTTTCTGCTTTCCGGCTCCTCGTTTCGAGTTTCTAATAGCAATCCCTGCCGTCTATAACAAGATTAACCAGAAACTAGAAACCACGAACTAGGAACTAGAAACTCCACTCAGCCACTTGGCAGCATTCGCCACGTACTGTTTCACATCGTTTAGCTTCGCAGGATCACGCTTGATGCCATATCCAGGCGGTTCTTCGAGAAAGCTCGGGCAGCCCATGTCAATATCCCAGTTGTAATCGACCAAATGATGAAAGCTCGATTCCGCGATCGCTCGGCCGCAATGATTGCCGTGCTTGTCCATCGAGTTCTCGAAGGCTACGACGAGATTGAACGGCCGGTCGGTCGCTTTGCTCATGCCCGTTGCGACGACACTCGCGGATGCGTCGGGGGCTCCGATCCCGCCTTCATGCGGATGAGCGGGAAAATATTCGATCGCGGATCCATCCATTCTGCGAAGAAGGTCATGATCCGCCGCGACGATCGTTTGATAGTCGCCGTTCGAACCCGAATGATAATTGGGCCAATCGATCGTCAGCGTGTCCTGGTCGTCGCGGCGACGTCGTGACTCGTCGGGATCCTGCTGTTTCGAATGAAAATAATGTGCGGCTCCGACGCCGCCCAGTGTGCACAGTGACGAGCCCATGTCGTTGTGATCGCGGGCCGAAAAAATTCCGCCCCCGCGTTTTCTGAATCGAGTGATGCCGGCACAATCGTCGGGCGTAAGCCCTTCGCCCACATCGAGAGCGAAAAGCCATAGCTGGTGAAAGTCCGATTCGTCGAGAGTGCTGAGCACGGAATCCGCCACGTTTAAGTCTCCGTCGCGGTTGCGAGCTTTAACATCAAATAGCGGGTTTCCTTCGCCGTCGATCAGGGAACTTAGATGTGCCTTCAACAGCGAGAAACGCCCGATGTGCCAATCGTCCTCGTTAAACGGAATCGTTGTCTGAAGAAGGATCTTCGATTGTTTTGTCATTTCGTCGAAGGTCGATCCGGTAGAGTTTCAAAAAACAAGTCGTCCGGATAGCAATAGCCCCAATCTTCGCCCGGCTCGAAAGACTTGATGATCGGATGCGTGGTCGCGTGGTAGTGCTTTGTTGCGTGCCGGTTCGGCGAGTTATCGCAGCACCCAACATGTCCGCAAATTTCGCAGAGCCGAAGATGGACCCAGCTCGCTCCGATCTTTAAACAGTCCTCGCATCCGTCGGCGCTTGGAACCACGGTCCGCATTTCACGCAAATGCTCACAAGATTGCATAGTAGATTGAAAGTAATTCTATATTTTCGCGGCGACATGTCCAAGCTTGTGGGGCAGCGGTACGAATCGGTCATCGGTATAACACCACGCCCAACTTTCTCCGGGTTCGAGAGAAGCCATGATAGCGTGATCGGTCTGGTGATAGTGTTTTGTCGCATGCTTATACCGAGACGAGTCGCAGCAGCCAACGTGGCCGCACTCAAGACAGAGCCGCAAGTGTACCCACTTGTAGTTGTTCTTAATGCATTGCTCGCACCCATCCACGCTTCGCGGCTTAAATACCGTCGTACCTTCCGAGTGCGCGCAGGGTTGAAGGGAGCTCCGTTCCTCATGCTCCTGAAAGTCGACGTACCTGTTTTCGAGCCACACGCCAAGGCCCAGAATAGAAAATAGTATCGCCGCGACGCCGAGAGGAGGGACGAACTGTCCGAAAAAGATCATCGAGAGAGATACGGCGATCATCGCGAACCGAACGAATACCAGCCTGCAGATCGCGGTGACCATCTTCACGATTGTGACCGCGAGAAGATATGTCGCGATGCTTCCGCCGAGCAGTGCTAGTGTCGGCAAATGCAGATGAGCCTCGCCTGTCTCTTTGATCGCGTGCTCGACACCGACACCGAGGGCGACGATGCTTGTGACAATAAAATAGTGTCCGTAGAGGTAAACGAAACGCGGTACGAGGGCACGGGTCCGGATCGCGTTGTCTTCTACGAAATCAAAGTTGATCCACCAGATACAGGCGGCCATCGCGAAACCGATCGAGGCCATCGTGATGTTCCCCGGGGTCCAACTGACGGACGACGCGCCCATCGCCGTTGCAAGAACCGCCTCTCCAAGAACGATGATCGTGAACAGCCCGAATCGCTCTGGGATGTGCGAGTAGTCGTATGGAATGGAACGGGTCGCACGGAGATTCAGGAAAGGAATAGCGAGTTCGAGCATAAGCGCCGCGGCCCATACGTAATACCGAACCGGCGGTTCGAGCGCGAGCGATCCGACGAACATAAGCAGGGCGATCCCAAGTCCGATGATGAACTGGGCCGACAGAACGCGGGCAAGTGGAATGTGGTATGCGGACCGGGAATAGAGTGTGATCAGTACAATACGAACGAGAGCATACGTAACCACGACAGGAAGATCGCCCGAGCCGGTGAATGCACCGTCGAGCGTAATGGAGAGTGCGGCGACGGCGAGCATCCCCGCGAACGTGAGGACGCGGTAGGAGGTTTCGTTTCCCTCGAAGCGATCGGCGTAGAACGTGAATCCAACCCACGACCACCAAACCGATATGAACAGCACGACGAACTTTAGAAATCCAACAAGGTCGGAGTTTTTTACGAGGATCTGTGCAAGCTGCGCGACCGCGAGAACAAAGACAAGGTCGAAAAAAAGCTCAAGCCAACTCGCATGCCGCTCGCTCTCATTCGCGTCGAGCGTAAGGAGGCGAGGGCGGTTCCGGGATCGAGTAATGTCAGCGACGATTTCAGCCATAAATCGAGTTCACTCAGCCGATCAAACATTGAGCATGGGAGGATGTTGACTTCAAATATGTTCCTACTGTAAATTTGTCGAATTCCAAACACAAGGAGATACGTTTATGTCCAGTGGAGTGAAAGCAATTCCTGACGGATACGAAGGGATCACGCCGTACCTCATTTGCAAGAACGCTGAGGCGGCGATGGAGTTTTATACGAAGGCGTTCGGTGCGGTCGAGCTGTTTCGGATCGGTGAGCCGGGCATGGTGGGTCATGCAGAAATGAAGATCGGTAACGCGATCTTTATGCTCGCGGATGAATTTCCGGATATGGGAGTGGTGAGTCCGGAGACCATCGGCGGCACCGCTGTGAGTCTGTACATCTACGTCGAAGACGTCGACGATTTCACCGAGAAGGCGATCGCGGAAGGGCTAAAAGTCTTGAAGCCGGTCTCGGATCAATTCTACGGCGATCGCTCAGGACATTTTGAAGATCCATTCGGGCACAAGTGGGGATTCGCTACGCACGTCGAGGACCTTACGCCTGAGGAGCTGAATGAACGTGCGAAGGCAGCGCACGGCGGGTGAGAAGAGTCTGGTGAGTCTAGCGAGACTGGTGAGTCTAGGGAGTCTGGCGAGTCTAGCGAGTCTAGCGAGTCTAGCGAGTCCTTGGCCCAACCATTACGGTGTGAGTCACGGACTCGATAGACTCGCTAGACTCGATAGACTCGAAAGACTCGATAGACTCGAAAGACTCGATAGACTCGCCGGCGACGCCTAATTACATTCAAGTTCCACTATCTTTTCGACACGCCTTGCGTGGCGACCGCCTTCGAAGTCAGCCTCAAAAAAAGCCTTGACGATATTCGCGGAATCTTCCGCTGAGGCAAACCGAGCCGGGAGCGAGAGAATGTTAGCGTCGTTGTGCTGACGAGCAAGCCTCGCGATGTCGGGGCTCCACGCAACGGCAGCTCGCACGCCTTTGACCTTGTTCGCGGCGATCGCCATTCCTGTCCCGGACCCGCAAACAAGCAAGCCCTGCTCAAATTCGCCGCTGGAAACCGCCTCCGCGACCTTTCTCGCGTAGTCCGGATAATCGACTGAATCACACGAATCCGTACCCATGTCGACGTACTCTATCCCAAGCTCGTCCAACGTAGCCTTTATCTTTTCCTTTTCCTCGTAACCCGCATGATCGGCGGCAAGGGCGATTTTCTTTGTCATGTCTGAATTTTAATCCCGTTATCCCAGCCCGCGAAATCGCGGACACCAAATTGTTTGTCCCGCGTGTCTAATGCAATTATAATCCTTAAGAGTTTCCTTCCGATGCCGCTCGTCACTAACATTCTAAAGCTTTCGATCTTTACGCTATTTTTGGCGGGTTGTGTATCCGCGCAGGATTTTCTACCGGAGCTGGTAAAGCGGATCAAACCGTCATCGGTCGCGATCGAGACCTTCGATAGCAAAGGCAACGCCCTTTCACGGGGCAGCGGATTTTTTGTCGCACCGGACCGGATCGTAACGAACCGCCACGTCATCGAAAAATCCAGCCGCGTCGAGGTCCACTTGATGGACGGCAAGAAGTTTGTCGTGAAGGGCGTGCTGGCAATTGATGGTGAAGGCGACCTTGCATTGCTCCAGGTGGATATTCCTCGGGCGTTAGCGATTCCGTTGCCGATCGTGAGAGCGGTCCCGCAGGAAGGCGAATCGATCGTCGTCGTCGGAAATCCGTTCGGGCTCGAAGGCAGCGTCTCGAACGGCATCGTATCGGCGGTGCGCGAGATCTCGGGATACGGAAAGATCATTCAGATCACGGCACCGATCTCGCCCGGATCGTCCGGCTCGCCGGTGGTGAATATGTATGGTCAAGTCATCGGCATCGCGAGCCTTCAAGCCGCGGAAGGCCAGAGTCTGAATTTCGCGATCCCGTCCGAGCGCATACTCCAGCTGAAAGTCAGCGAGCTGCAGACGTTCTCTTCACTGACTGCCGAAACGCAGAAGAGCAAGCGGTCTACTGCCGAGAGATTTTATTCGCAGGGTGTCGCGCAGCTTTCGCGTGACGATTATGCGCGTGCTGTTCAGTTTTTTGAACGCGCGACGGAGCTTGATGCGAACTACCCGGAAGCGTGGTATCAGGCCGGATTTTGTTACGGCGTTCTCAACCGTCATCAGGATGCACTCAAGGCGTCACGACAGGCGGCGCGACTTCGCCCCGACTGGGCCGAGGCATACGTCAATATCGGCGCGTCAAGCTACGCGCTCGGCCAATTTAAGGATGCGGTCGATGCTTACCGTCAGGCTCTGCGGGTCGAGGACAGCGCTGACACACAATATTCTTTAGGGCTGAGTCTGAATCGACTCAACCGCAGCGACGAAGAGATTCTCGCCTATCGACGTGCAATCACCATAAAGCCTGATCACGCCAACGCTCTCGAACGTCTCGGTGCGGCATATTTCAAATTGAAACGCTACGCCGAATCGGCCGCGGCGTTCGATCAGTTGAAGACGTACAAGCCGGACGCGAAAACCTACAACGCCCTCGGCGAAAGTTATTTTGAACTGAATAAATCGGACGACAGCCTACAGGCATTCAATAGCGCACTTGGCTTTGATCCCGAGTTCGAAAAGGCGAGATTCAACCTCGGCCGCACATATCTGAAGCTTGGTAATCCTGAGATGGCTCGGGTGCAGTATGAGATTCTAAAAAATGCGCGGTCCGATTGGGCCGACCGCCTATACGTACTCATTGATCCGTGACCTTATCCACCCTAAGCAAAGTCATTGTGCTGAGGAGGATCCAGGTCGGAGCTCTTGGCAAGCCAACTGGGTTTCGCTCACCATTCGGCGAGCGATTCGTGCGAAGGTTCTGTTGTCGTTTCAAATCGGCGGTAACGGCAAGCTCCGTAGGAGCAAAATATTGGTAGTAAGAATAGATTAAGAGGACTCGAGCTCCGTTAGGAGCGACATACGACATGCCGCTCCTAACGGAGCTCAAGCTTTATTCCGCGACCTCAGGCTACCAACATGCCGCTCCTAACGGAGCTATGCTGTGTAGTGAGCTTACGTTTTCCGATTTATCAAACTCGCTACGAATCCCGCTCCGAAACCATTGTCGATATTCACGACCGTAACATTCGATGCGCATGAGTTAAGCATCCCGAGGAGTGCGGCCACTCCACCGAACGACGCGCCGTAACCGACACTCGTGGGAACCGCGATGACGGGAACGGCGACGAGTCCGCCGACGACGGACGGGAGAGCGCCTTCCATACCGGCAACAACAATAACTACCCGCGAGTTCTGCAGCAGCTCACGTTCGGCAAGGATCCGGTGGATGCCCGCGACACCCGCGTCCCAAACGCGCTTCACGGTATTGCCCATTGTTTCGGCCGTTAAAGCCGCTTCTTCGGCGACGGGAATATCGCTCGTTCCGGCGGTGACGACCGTGATCTCGCCAACACCCATCTCCGTCGTATCTCGCCGAACTCGGATGACTCGGGCCGATTCGTGCCATTCGGCGTCGGTGTAGATATTTCGAATATCGCCATAGACGTCCTTGTTCGTTCGTGTGATCAGGACATTTGGTCGGCGGGCGAGAAGCTTTTCGAAAATGCCGCAGATCTGGTGCGATGTTTTGCCTTCGCCGAAAATCACTTCGGGAAATCCCTGCCGCTCGGCGCGTGCGTGATCGACACGTGCGTAGCCGATGTCCTCGTACGAGAGGTTCTTGATGCGCTCAGCGGCGACTGATTCATCGATGTCACCGGAGCTATAGTCGCGGAGAATTGTTTCGATCTCGGATTTATTCATTCCAATCTTATCTTAGTTCTTCTTTGCGGCTTTGCGGCTTTGCGGGAACTTTCGGTGGGGGCCTCGAGCGTTTAGATTAAAAACGAGTGTTCCCGCAAAGTCGCAAAG
>JANMUW010000087.1:0-14362 GCA_031392105.1 Acidobacteriota bacterium
GAAACGCACCGCCCAGTCGAACGGCTCGACGTCATGCCTGCCCCACGCGTAGGTGTGTAGGTTGTGAACGAGATTGCCGCTGCCTACGACGAGCACGCCTTCATCTCGGAGCGGAGCGAGTTTCTTGGCGAGGTCGTAATGGAATCGTGCCGGCTCGGTTTCGTTTATGCTGAGCTGCACAACAGGGACGTCGGCTTCGGGAAAAACGTGACACAGAACCGACCATGTCCCGTGATCAAGTCCCCAGTCACCTTCGTCCCCGATAACCGCGCTGCCAAGTAATTCAGTTACTCGGCGAGCCAGATCGGGCGATCCCAAAGCCGGATATTGAACTTTAAACAGCTCCGGCGGGAAGCCTCCAAAATCATGAATTGTTCGCGGCCGCTCCATCGCTGTCACAGCGACCGCGGGAATGTACCAGTGAGCGGAAATGCAAAGTACCGCCTTCGGTTTTGGAATCTCGCGGCCGATATCTGCCCACGCTTGCGTGAACTGATTATCGGCGAGAGCGTTCATCGGATTCCCGTGACCGAAAAAGATCGCTGGCATTCGCTCGTTCATCCTCTTATTCTCCCCGGCTCAAATTCCTGTTTCAATTAACATTGGACTTCAAACCAATTGAAATATTACACTGTCGCCTGCGGCAGCTTATGGATTTCCGAAAAGCAGTTCTAATATTTGCCGGCACGGTATGTGTGGCGCTCGGCGTCCTGGGAATGTTTTTGCCGCTGCTGCCAACGACCGTTTTTCTGCTGATGGCCGCATATTGCTATTCGCGCAGCTCAGAGCGGTTTCACACCTGGCTGCTCACCAATCGCCTGTTCGGGCCATACATCAAGAATTACAAGAGTGGGCAGGGGATCTCGCTGCGGCAGAAGATCACAACAATTTTGATTCTGTGGGTTTCGATCGGATTCAGCATATGGATGCTGGGCTCTGGGTTTTGGGTTAGTTTGTTGCTGCTTGCCGTTGCGATCGGAGTGACACTTCACCTCGTACTACTCAAGACCTACCATCCGGAAAGCACCCCTATTCAACCGTCGTCTTCGGTTGAAAAAGTCTGAATCAAGATTCCCCTTTTCTTAACAATTCCCTGATTCGTTTATAAAGTTGAGGCATAAGCGCCGCGGTCTTTATCAGCGAGCCGCTGGCGAATTTTGTCGCAAAGCCGCGAAAGGTTTCGACCGCTGTCGATGAGTAAGGCATCCACCATGCATCGGGAAGAAACGCGAAACGATTCACGTGGATGTGCTGAGGCTGGACGAGCTCCATCAAACCCTCGCGGCCATGCGTTCGTCCGCGGCCGGAATTTTTGAATCCCCCCCACGGAGTCTGACCGATGCCATGCGTGTATAGAACTTCGTTGATGCATACCGAGCCGGCCTCGATCTTTTCAGCGACACGCCTTCCTTTTTCGTAATCGCTTGTCCAGACGCTCGCCGTCAATCCGAATTCCGAATCATTTGCGAGGTGGATCCCTTCGTCTTCCGTTTTGAATGTAGCAATCGGAAGCGTAGGACCGAACGTCTCTTCCTGCATCGGCCGCATGTCGTTCGTCGCTCCCGTGATCACCGTCGGTTCGAAAAAAAGTCCTTCACCGACGTCGTAGCGCTTGTATTCGGGACTAAAAACTGCAGACTTTGCCAATTCAGTCCGTTTGCCGCCGATCTCAACCTTCGCGCCGGCACGTCGAAACTCTTCGATATGGTCCTCGACGATCTTCAATTGGCGCTCAGATGACATCGCGCCGATCGAAACGTCTTCGCGATCGCCCGTCCCCTGAACAAGCTCGCTCGTTTTTGCGACAATTAATTTCGTGAGTTTTTCTGCCGCGCCCTCCTGAACATACAAACGCTCAACGGACGAGCAAGATTGTCCGGCATTACAAAACGCTCCCCAGACGGCGGCGCCTGCGGCAAGCTCGAGATTGGCGTCATCGAAAACAATCATCGCATCTTTGCCACCAAGCTCGAGCACGACGCTTGTGAGATTCTTTGCCGCTGCAGCAGCTATCTTCTTTCCGGTAGCGACGCTGCCCGTGAACATGATCTTGTCCGGTGCCGCGCCAACTAGTGCCGCTCCGGTGAGTCCGTCGCCAGTGACGATCTGCACAAGGTTCTCAGGCGCCCCGGCCTTGTGAAATATCTCGCCAATCTTGATTCCGATCACCGAGGTCAGCTCCGACGGTTTTATCACAACGGAATTGCCTGCCATCAGCGCCATTACGGCTTCGCCGAGAGGGATCGAGAACGGATAGTTCCAAGCCGGGATAATTCCGACGACACCAAGCGGGTGATAGACGATCCTGGAGTAGCGTCCCATCGTCGCATAGAGGCCGATGTTTATCCGTTTCGGCTTCAACATCCGTTCCGTCTTGCGACCGAAAAACTGCATGAGATCCAGCACAGGCGCGATCTCCATCGCGATCGCTTCGCCAAACGGTTTGCCCGATTCCGCGGAAATCAGGTGTGCGATCTCATCCATCTCGGACAGGATCACTTCCCGGGCCTTCATTACGAGATCGCGGCGTTCCCTGAAGGATGTTTTTTTCCACAAGTGGAAAGCTTCCCGCGAGCGCTCGACCGCCGCACGGACCTCCGACTCAAAAGTTTGAGCGACTCGCCCGACCACGGTTCCGTTCGCCGGATTGTACGAAACTATCTCTTCGACTTTGGGTTCAAGCTCAATTACGGAGGCCATGCGGTGATGATACTGCGGGAATGCACTGTCGACAAGATTTAACGCAGGGACCGCGGAGATCGCGGAGAAGAATTGGGCTGGTTCTCTCGGCGATTCCTGCGATCTCCGCGTTAAAGGTGCAAAATTCAGCTTGACAACTCGTCTGCCGACGATTATTCTGACTGTCGAGGTATTGAACGAATGATTGACGCCATCGACAAAGCAATTCTAAATATTCTTCAGCAAGACGGCCGGACGTCGAACGCCGACATCGCGCGCCAGATCAATCTCGCGCCGTCGGCAGTACTCGAGCGGATCCGCAAGCTTGAAGAACGCAAGGTTATCCGCGGCTATTCGGCAGACATCGATTCAAAAGCGCTCGAGTTCGGGCTGACATCGATAATCGCGGTCCGAACGAGCGAGTGCGGCGAGGGAGTCGGCGAGCAGCTTGCGGTCATACCCGAGGTGCAGGAAGTTCACGAGGTCGCCGGTGACGATTGTTTTTATATCAAGGTGGTGAGTCGCGATGCCGAATCTCTCGGACGATTTCTTCGCGAGAAGATCAAAGGACTGTCGAATGTCGTTAGTACGCGAACTACCGTCGTTCTCAAGACATTCAAAGAAGGGACGATAGTTCCGATCGAGGTGGAAGAGTTAACAAAAGCAAGGGGTAAGTGAGATGACTTTACACGAAGTACGAACGACGGCCGCCGGCCGAAAGCTTGTGATATTGATCGCCGCTTTTTTCGCGGTGTATGTCTTTTGGGGATCGACATATCTCGCGATCAAGTACGCGATCGAAACACTTCCGCCATTTCTTATGGCGGGCTCTCGGTTCCTGTTCGCGGGTTCGATACTTTTTCTCTGGGCGCGCCTTTCGAAAGATTACGAGACGCCGAAGTTCGAACACTGGCGCACTAGCTTCATCGTCGGAACGCTTCTGTTGCTCGGCGGTAACGGCGGTGTTGTGCTCGCGCAGCACTTCATTCCATCGAGCCTCGCTGCGCTACTCGTTGCGACCGAGCCCTTATGGATCGTGCTGCTGAGTTGGCTCTGGTTAAAACAAAGCCGTCCGAATTGGAAGGTCGCACTTGGTTTGGCCCTCGGCTTTGCCGGCGTCTGGATGCTGATCAGCGGACGAGCGACAACAACCGTTTCCGAATCCGGCAGCACCGGCCAATGGATCGGAATCATCGCGGTGATTCTCGGCGCATTTTCGTGGGCCGCTGGTTCGATCTATGGACTTCGAAGTGCGGTACCAAAGTCGTCGCTCCTTACAGCGGGAATGCAGATGATTGCGGGCAGCATCTCATTGCTCGTCGTCGGAATAGTACGTGGCGAATGGTCGACATTTGATCCGTCCGCGGTGTCGTTCAATTCCCTCTTCGGACTGACGTATCTCATTATCTTTGGATCGCTGATAGGTTTTACGGCTTATAGCTGGCTGCTGAAAAATGCTCGCCCGTCAATGGTCGCGACTTACGCTTATGTGAATCCTGTGATCGCGGTCCTGCTCGGCTGGTTGATCGCCGGCGAATCGATGACCGGACAGATGCTGATCGGGGCGGGTATCGTAGTCACATCGGTGATGCTGATTACTTCACAAAGTGCTGAAGACAACGAACAAGAGGAGAGTGCGATCCATCGGTCCGAAGCTCTCGCAGAAAATTGCGGAACCGCGTCAGCGTAAATTTTTACCTCGGTGGGCTGGCCGTTGGTTAGCCCGATAGGGCGGAGAAGATCACTGAATCTCGGATCATCGCGCAGGTGCAAACAGTTCCGATTGTCCGCAGCAGGGGGTTGCCCTGTGGGTAAATATGCCCATGCACCTTCGGTGCTCAAACGCTCCAAAACTAGGCACTCAACATCTTCTCGATCACTGCATAACTCGCGTCGATCGCTTCCGAAAGTTTCGCTGGTTCGGTGCCGCCGCCTTCGGCCATGTCGGGGCGGCCGCCGCCTTTTCCTCCGACGATCGGAACGATCTCTTTGATGACGTTCCCGGCCTTCACTCTGCCGGTGAGATCGTCCGAGACGCGCACGATGATACTGACTTTCCCTTCAGCTTCACGTCCGAGAACGACTACACCTGATTTCAATCGCGCGAGCAACGTATCCGAAAGTTGTCGCTGACCGTTCGCGTCGAGACCGTCGACGATCTTGCCGAGCACTTTCACTCCGCTGACGTCCCTTGCCTCATCGCCGCCGTTCAAAGTAGCCGTACCAAGCGCACCAGTCGCGATCTTCAACTTGAGATCCTCTATTTCTTTTCGCGTCCGCTTAACTTCTTCCTGCAGACGTTCGATTGCGTTCGGCAGATTGTCGCGTTGAGTTTTTAATGCATTCAAACTTCGATCAATCAGCCTCTCGTCCTCGCGGAAACGCTCGAACGCATCGAAGCCGGTGATCGCACGAATACGTCGCACACCGGATGCGATCGCTTCATCCGAGGTGATCTTAAATGAGCCGATGTCGCCGGTCGCTTTGACGTGCGTGCCACCGCAGAGCTCTTTCGAAAAGATCCCATCGCCAACGCTGAGGACGCGAACGTCCGAGCCGTACTTCTCGCCGAACAAAGCCATCGCACCGCCGCGCATCGCTTCCTCGATCGCCATGATGTTGGTGTTCACCGGATGATTTTCGAGAATGTAGCGATTCACGAGGTCTTCGATCTCGGAGATCTGCTCCTCGGTCATCGGCTGGTAATGTGTGAAGTCAAATCGCAGATAGTTCGGTGCGACGACCGATCCCGCTTGCTTCACATGCGTACCGAGAACTTCGCGCAACGCCGCGTGTACGAGGTGCGTCGCTGTGTGATTGCGTCGCGTCGCATCGCGCTTCTCGCCATCGACGACCGCCGTGACTTTGTCTCCGACCTTGATCGCGCCGCTCTCGACCTTCGACTTATGGAGGATCAATCCGGGAACAGGAGAGAATGTATCGATCACCTTGAGCTGGGCGTGATCGTTGAAGAGCCTTCCTGTGTCACCGACCTGGCCGCCTGCTTCGGCGTAGTACGGCGTGTCTTTCAAGACGATCAGGCCTTCGTCGCCGGAGTTCAGCGAATCAACCGGTTTGTCGCCCGCGACGACTGCAACTACTTCTGCGTCTTCCAGACTTGTCGTATCGTATCCGTGAAACTTTCCTGCCCCGATCTTATCGAGAACCTCAACGTAGATCGGACTTATCTGTGATTTGCGCTCGGTCTGCCCGACGCCCGATTGTTTTTGAGCAACTTGCAGTGCCTCATCAAACCTCGAGTTGAAATCATCTTCCTCGAACGTGATTCCTTTTTCCTCGAGATAGACGCGGATCAGATCGCGCGGAGTTCCATAGGTGTCGTAGAGCTTGGCGATGTCGGTGAAGAGCGTGTCTGATCCTAGGTTCAGCTCCTCCAATTTCTTGAGCCCGACAGTCACCGTATTCGCAAACCTTTCTTCCTCGAGCCGCACCATTTTGCCGATGAATTCGCGCTGCGCTTCTAGCTCCGGATACGCATCATGCATCTGCTCGACAACGAAATCACAAACCTTGTAAAAGAACAGCTCATTCAAACCGAGGTGTTCGCGCCCGTGATAGATCGCCCGGCGCATGATCTTGCGCAGCACATAATTGCGACCTTCGTTGCCGGGCAGAATGCCATCGGCGATCGAGAACGCGGTGGAACGCGAGTGATCGGCGATCACGCGGCAGGCAAACTGTTGAGTATCGGATAAAGACTCGTAAGAACTCATTAGGAAAATATTATAACAGCGTATGCGTGCCGGCGCATGAAGACCGCAGGTGCAGCTCCGGAGGAGCGGAATATTGGTAGCTCGATGCTGCGCTCCGATCGGTCAGCGGCGATCAATCGCGCTCAACGCGCGCAGGCCCACACCGGCAAGCGACGTGTAAATCCCGTAACGGCTGTGGAACCGCGACATATGTAAAGCAAACTTCAGTTTGCTTTTCGACAAACTAAAGTTTGTCGTACCGCATAAGGCGGAACCAGGACACAAAGGACCGCAAACTTTAGATTGCGAACAAAGCGACAAACTGAAGTTTGTCGTCCTTCGTCCGCTTGTAAACAAAAGGCCGTCTCATTATTATTTTGAGGACCTTAAGAAATCAAACCAGCGAGGTAGCTGAATGAGACCCGGCATCGCCGTACTCTTCCTTTTAATCGTGACCGCAAACGCTTTTTCGCAATCCGACAAATTCAAACAGTTCCGTGAGACATATCTCAAGGAACTGAAGGATGTCGGCATAGTCGGAAGCAGCTTCGTATTTATCAAAGACAATAAACTTGTCTTCGAAGAACACTTCGGCTCGGCGAATCTCGACAAGAAACAGCCGGTGGACGTGAACACGATCTATCACTGGGCGTCGAACACGAAGCCCTTTACCGGCATTGCGATCATGCAGCTGCGCGATCGAGGCCTGCTCAAACTCGATGATCCGGTGACGAAATATCTCCCCGAGTTGCGCGAAGTTCACAACGAGTTCGGCTCGATGGACGACATCACGATCCGCCACTTGATGACGCATTCCGCAGGCTTTCGCGGATCGACGTGGCCGTGGGACCGCGGGCAGGATTGGGAGCCATTCGAACCGACGGAATATTCGCAGCTCGTTGCGATGTTCCCGTTCACCGAAATTCTTTTCAAACCGGGCAGTAAATTCAGCTATTCGAATCCGGGGATTATTTTTCTCGGTCGAATAATCGAGAAACTTACCGGCGACGATTACGAGGTCTACGTCGACAAGAATATTTTGAGACCGCTCGAAATGTATTCGAGCTATTTCGATGCGACGCCGTATCACCTCCTCAAACATCGTTCACACTCGTATTACATGCGCGATGGAAAACGGACCGAGGGGCGGTTCGACGCGAACACTGGTATCACCGTTTCGAACAGCGGTCTGAACTCGCCCATCGCGGACATGGTGAAGTATCTGAATTTTCTGATTGGAAGCGTGACCAAGCAGGCGGCATACGACGGCGTTTTGAAACGTAGGTCGCTCGAGGAAATGTGGAAGTCACAAATTTCGACGTCAGTAGACGCGAATGGTAACAGCGGGTTCACGACCGACATCGGATTGATTTACTTTCTCAACCGCCGCGACGGTCGGACATTCCTCGGCCACGGCGGCGACCAGAACGGCTTCATCAGCTACATCGATTTCGAACCCGCATCGCGCCAGGCATCGATCATCGTCTTCAACACGAACGTGATCTATGCGGATGGAACCCCGGTGGAGAAGGATGTCATGTCGAGGTTGAGAAAAGAGATCAAGGCACTATATTGACCTGGCAACATCTTCACGAAGAAAGCGATGGGTTACGAAGCAATTGATGCGGCGATAAATGCTTGGGCCGAGGCTAACGGCCTAAATATCCACAGGGTAGACCGAGAGGTAGAAATTCGTTCAGTCGAACATCGAGTCGGTAGGCGAGCGGGCTATCAGATTTGGATCGACGAACCTGACGCGAAGGGATTGATTGGGATTCATGTTTGGGATTTCAAGCGATTCGATAGGAATGGACGACGGCGCGATTTTCTTGTCTCGTCGTCAGATTTGAGAGAGTATTTGGACGCAGCTTTGCGAATTGCGAACACTTGGCTCGAGCAGGCTAATTAAGCAAGCGGCTTCTTTTCGTGTGATTCGTGTATTTCGTGGTTCGTTTTTTCAGAACCAAAGCGAACCACGAATCACACGAAAGGAATCTTTACGAACAATTCTCAATCAAGGAGTGAGATTGACTCGCCGCATCAGATCGACGAAACGCGCATCCCCGCGGAGCGGATCGAAGATCGGCTCGACCTTTAGAAATCCCAGTTGCCACGCCCGCTCTTCTAAAGCCTTTTCCAGCCACTCGAACGCCTCGTCGTTTTCGCCGAGCGCGATATAGATCATTGCCATTTCGATCTGAGTGACCGGCTGCTTTCCGGATTGTAATTCGTTCAGGATCGCTTGGGCGTCATCGCGGCGGCCCGCGGATGCGTAGGCGTATCCGAGAAGAGCGAGCATGCTTGGATTTCGTTCCGACAGCTGCACGACAGTCTGAAACTCGGTGATCGCTTCATCCTTTTTTCCCTGCTGAATGTAAATAAAGCCCAGGAACATGTGGGCATCCAGAGCCTGCGGATTAAACTCGAGCGCCGTCCGAAGCTCCGCAACCGCATCGTCAAAACGTCGGGCGCGAAAGAGGGCCAGTCCGACATGAGCGTCGGCGTTCGATGAAAGTGGATCGAGTGCCTGCGCTCGCCGCGCTTCTTCGACCGCCGCGTCGAGGTGTCCCATTCGCGAAAGCTGCTGCGAATACCAGTAACGGGCCACCGGGTAATTCGGATTCAAGTCGATGGCCTTCTTGAAGTGTTTCTCCGATTCTGCCCAGTCCCAGTAATAATCCGCTAATACGGCCGCCAGCGATGTATGAGCTTCTGCCAGATCCGCATCGAGCGCGAGTGCTTTTTCGGCCGCGGCCCGGGCCTTCGGATGCGAATCCTTGAGCGGCCAAACCCCGTAACTGCCGAGCAGATTGTACGAATCGGCTTGTCCGGCAAACGCGAGAGCGTAACCCGGATCCAACTCGATCGCCTGTGCGTAGAACTCGAGACTTTTCAGCAGCCCTTCCGGCGTCGACTTACTCCAGAAGAAACGACCTTTCAGATAGAGTTCATAGGCTTCAGAGTTCGCGGTATATCTCTTGGTGAGTCGACCTTGTTCTTCGCCGCTCAACTGCAGAGCCAATGCACCGACTATCTTTTGTGCAATTGAATCCTGAACGGAAAAGATATCGGTAAATTTTTCGTCGAACGTTTGCGTCCACAGCGTTGTGCCGTCCGTAGTGCGCACCAGCCTTGCCGATATCCTGATCCGGTCATTGGACCGTTGAATGTTTCCATCAAGCACCGATTCAACACCCAACTCCCGTCCCGCCGCCAGTGCGTCCTGCTCCAGGTCGGTATAACGGCGCACAGCACTGATCGGACGCACGTTCAGTTGCCTCAGGCGACTGAGCCCGGAGATCAGCGTGTCGCTCATTCCAAGTTCTAGCGCTTCGTCCCGGTTCCCTGCGACGATCGGTTTGAAAGGCAGCACCGCGATCGATTTTGTTGTTTCAAGTGAGGCCGATCCTCGCGGCCGGTTCGTTGTCCAGATGTATAGCAGCAGACCGCCGACGGCAATAGCAACGACTATTCCCATCAAGCCCCAGCCCCGGAACTTTCGCGCCTCTGAGACAGGCGGCTCAGGTTCAATAATATTCGGCGCCGGTACCGTCGCGTCCGTTTTCACCGAGCTGTCGAGTTCCGTCCGGATCTCAGTACCAATCGGAGCTTCCTGGATCGGCGCTGCTTCGACTTTCTCGACCTTGGCAATAAACCGGTACCCGCGTCCCGAAACGGTCTCAATAAACTTCGGAGTTTTCCTGCTATCCCCCAAGGCCTGTCTGATCTTCGAAATGTTATCGGCCAGATTGCCCTCTTCGACAAACGCGTCCGCCCAGAGCATCTCCATCAACCGATCTTTTTCGAGAAGGTGTCCGCTGTTCTCGACAAGCAGGCGAAGCGTCTCAAAAGCTTTGGGAGTGAGCGGGATCACCGTTCCGTCACGAAGCAGCTGATGCTCAGCCGGATCGAGGCGGTAATCACCAAACTCAAAAAGATATTTCAGATTTTCTCCCATAAAAGCTGGGCAACACGCCCCTAGAACTTGCCTAGAAACAACCGAGGATTTTCAGAGGACTTAACAAACGGCTCGAAAGTATAGTCCACATCAAGCGGTAATCGCTCTTGTTCGATGATCGTCTTTCGAGGACGAACTTAACACATTGCACATGGCATGTCCGAAGAAAACGATACGGCCTTAGAAAGAAAAACACGTGAGAAACGGGCATCAATCGTCGTCAGCCAGCAAACACGCGAATGGCGGCAAAGCAAAGAAGGTTCGCCGAAACTAGGCGGGTCAGATCAAGAAAGGAGAAAAGACAAAATGTTTACCAGAAAAATTTTCATCGCATTAATCATCGCAGCAATGACCACACTCACGGCATTTGCTCAAACCAATAACCAGCCGGCATGGACGAGCCCGACCGGCAGTTGGGAGGGTGTCGTGACTACGATCGGTCCCGGGCCAGCCCCTTTCAGGGTCTTGATGAACTTCACTGCCGACGGCGGTTTTATAGGAAGCGGTGACGGCGATGCAGCAGCGAATCCCAGCGGCAGTCCGCAGTTCGGCGTGTGGGAACGAATAGGCGACAAACATTCAAGGACGTACTCGGTCACGTTTCGCCAGATCTTCTATAACCCGGACTCGAGCTCGGCGGGGAGCGCAAGAATGCAGCAGAAGGTGATCCTCAGCGAGTCCGGCGACTCCTGGTCCGGCCCGTTTGTCGTAAGGATCTACGCGCCCGACGGAACGCTTGTATTTACTAGTACCGGGACGGCAACCGCGACCCGCATCCCGTCGGAACCACTTCTCTAATTGGCGGTACAAAGGCATGGCGGCCGGGTAACACATATACCGGCCGCCATTCTGAAATTTCTCCTTGTTCGCTGTGGCTCAGTTGGTGCGCTCCCTACGAAACGCCCGCCTTCGAATTCCAGCTTCCCTGCAGTTTCCTGAGTAGAACGATTTGCCCGCCGTGATGTGCGCAGTGGGCGTTCATGTCGGCGATCAGATCGCGCCATTTCCTGTGCTCGTGAGGCGGAGCGATCTCTTCGAATTTCGCTTCATCCGCTTTATCAAGCTGCTCACGCCACTGGATCATGATCGAATCGAACCGAGCCGCCTCAGCTTCCCAGTTTTCGGCCTCGCCCCTATCGAACGTCTCGTCGTTGTCCGCGACCTTGTACTCGTAATCGTTTCCCCTGAATCGCTCGAGATACGCGTTGGTGTAGTAATTGAGGTGTTGGATTATTTCGCGGATGGAGTTGTCCGTACCTTCCGGTTTCCACTCAGCCTGTTCAGCCGTTACATTCGCGATCGCGTTCTTCGTCCCGACAAACCAGCCGTTCTCGTCATAGCACTTCGTGAATTGTCTCAAGAGGGTTTCTTTGATGCTCATGTTCCTCAACTCCTTCCAAAACTATTGACTTCCGTGGGCACCTCCAAGATAATCGCAGGCGTTTGTCGGAGGTAAAAAATGCTACGACGGTTCATTCACTCTCTTGCCGTATGCGGTACCGGGATAATTACCGGTGGTCAGTACGTCGTTTCTTTTGATTATAATCCCTCGGGCACAACCGCGTCTTTCTACACAGAAAAGATGCAGTACGCGATCCATCACATCGGCACTCCGCTTTTCGCGATGCTGATCGCCTCGACTCTACTTTGCTTTCTTGCTGCGATCCTGTATTCGAAGGACAACCGCGGCACGTCGCTGCTGCTTGCAGGCGCCGGAGCCTTTCTACTCATCGGGGCTCTGATCACCAAGTTCGGAAATATTCCGCTGCTGGACATCATCGATACATGGAACGCCGCCTCGCCGCCGGCAAACTGGCTCGAGATCGCCGAGCGTTGGTACATGTTCCACTCCGTGCGTTTCGGTGTGGACCTGATCGGTCTAATCCTCGCCGTGCTATCAGTATTCAGTCTAGGCAGCGAGCGGGATGCATTGAAGACGTAGGTAGTTAGGAGATTGATTGGAAACGCTCCGTAGGAGCGAAATGTTTGTAGCGTTTGTAGCCATCCATGTCCCGCGCTCCGTTAGGAGCGAAATGTTTGGAGCTGTGCAGCCATCTGCGCCCCGCGCTCCGTTAGGAGCGAAATGTTTGTAGCTGGGCAGCCATCTGCGCCCCGCGCTCCGCTAGGAGCGAAATGTTTGTAGGAGTGCAGCCATCCGCGTTCCGCGCTCCATAAGAAGCGCCATATACGGCACCTACGGAGCCGGGTTCGATATTCCAAACGCGTGCTACAAACATCTGGCTCCTCCGGAGCCGCTCCGCAACCCGCTTACCATCCGCGATGGATCTCCCACCGGTCGACGATCTCGCCGTTTTCGATGACGTGATAATGCGAATGCTGCGCTGCGGTCAGGCATGAATGATTCGCCAATACGCGAACACGATCGCCGACCTTGAATCGATCAATCGAACCACCCGCCGCGTCAATCTCGCCGTGCTCCTGGGACAAACCCGTGACGCGCAGTCCCGTTTCGTTTCCTTCCATATCGAGAACATGTCCGTAACCGCACGACGGATCGATCCCGTCCGGCCCGTGGTCTTTCGACAATGCAATTCCGCCTGCATCGACGACCATTCGATTTGCGCCCTTGTGTATAACTGCGGCAAGCACGGTCAGCGCCGTATCTTCGAACGCGCAGCTTCCGAGTGTCGCCTGATAACTATCGAAGAAGATGTAATTGCCGGGCCGGATCTCATCGATACCGTCGAGGTGGTCGACCGTCGACATCGTCGGTGTTGAGCCGATACTGACGGTTGGAACGGCAATGCCTTGCCGTCCGATACGCGTCGCGAGTTCAACCATCGAATCGCGCTCGTGCCGCGCGACGTCGAGAATGCCGTCCTTACTTTTTGCGTCGTACGAATGACCGGCATGTGTAAGGATGCCGGCGAAGTTCAAGTTCGACGCATCCGACAACAGGTGCGGGATCGCGATCGCTTCGTCACTGTCCGGTTCGACACCGACACGATGTGTCCCGCAGTCGATCTTTACGAAGACATCGAACTCCACTCCCGCTTTCGACGCAGCGACGTTGAGTGCAGTCACGGTTTCGGAATCGTCCGTCAGCAAATTGAGCTTCGCACCGGATCGCAGCAGTTCAATAGCGTCATCGAACTTCCCGCGTTCGATCGGAACGGCGTAGGTGATGTCATTGAAGCCGTGCTTCGCAAAGGCACGAGCTTCTGCGAGCGTCGAGACGGTGATCGCGTGGTCGTGGCCCTCGGTCTGAATCTTCGCGACTTCGATGCACTTGTGGGTTTTGATATGCGGACGGAGACGCACGTTGTAGCGTCGGGCAACTTCGCTCATCCGTGCGGCGTTGCTTCGAACGCGGTTTACGTCGAGGAGTAGAGAAGGAGTCTTAACTGTGAGGGCTTTCATGCAGGCTTTCCCAAAAGAACCGTGAAACAAGTTCCGCGGAATTAGTAGTAAGTGATTGTGCGATAAGTCACGTAAGCCTGATCCCACCTGGCTAGACCGTTCTCCCTGACTTCTTTTGACGTCACCTTCTTTTTCCAGTTTCCGGCTGCATCAATCTCATAAGCGTGCTTATACTTTCGGTCGCCATAGATCTCAAAGTTCACCACGCCAAAGTCGGTTCTTTCGATCTCGTTATCATTTGCGTCAAGAATAGACAGGTATCTTTGATTCAACTTTCCATCTTCGGAATAAACCAGCTCTTCGACTTGATTCGACGAATGCTTATAGACATACCGCATGCCCTTTTTGCCACTTGCATTAATCATCTGTCGCTCGGCGAGTTTTCCGTTCTCATACTTGAACTCGAAGCTGTATTCGAATCTCGGATCGGTTTTCCGCAGTGGCTCTGCAGTAGCCATTCCCGGGGGAGCCGCACCGGGAGGCGGATCGTATTCGTAGCGAGTTATTCTGCTGTTCGAAACACGCTTTCCATCAATGTAACCATACACAGTGATTTGGAAAGGATTAGCTTGCGAGTCGTAGGAATCACGCTGTGTGAGTGCGCCGCTTTCATTGTAGTAGGTGACAGAAG
>JANMUW010000099.1:0-3917 GCA_031392105.1 Acidobacteriota bacterium
CGAGCTGCTCTAAGCTCGCGTTCTGAACTGAATCTAAAATGAACTTCAACGAGATCCAGCAACAAGAAGACAACTTCCAGGTTGCGACATACAAGAAAATGGGAATCGCCGTCGAGCGAGGACTTGGAGCCCTGATCTGGACAAGCGATGGCGAAGAGTACCTCGACCTCTACGGCGGGCATGCAGTGTGTGCGACGGGGCACTCGCACCCGCACGTTGTAAAAGCGATCCAGGATCAGGCCGCGAAAGTACTGTTCTATTCGAACCTCGTCTATTCGGGGATCCGTGGTCGGGCGGCCGAGAAGCTTGTGTCGGTTGCTCCGCAGAGTCTGACGAAGGCATTCTTTTGCAATTCCGGTACGGAAGCGAACGAGAATGCCATGCGTGCTGCGAGGATGGCGACGGGCCGGGAAAAAGTAGTTTCATTCTCAGGTGGATTTCACGGCCGGACGGCTGATTCGATCTCGGCGACGTTTCTTGGAAAGTATCGCGAGATCGGAAAGCCGAATGTCCCGTTTCACGTCGAGGCTAGTTTCGGTGACATCGATAACATTCGCGCAGTTGCAGACGATCAAACGGCGGCGATCATAATCGAACCTATCCAGTCGATGGCCGGCGTTCGCGAAGCTGAGCCGGCTTTTTTTCGACAGCTTCGGGAGCTGTGCGACGAGCACGGTATCGTACTGATCTTCGACGAAGTCCAGACCGGTATCGGCCGGACCGGCAACTGGTTTTTCGGTGGGAGCGATCTTGCGGACGGAGTCGAACCTGACATTATTACACTCGCTAAAAGCCTCGGGAGCGGTGTACCGGTCGGAGCGTGTTTGCTCAACGACCGAGTTTCGTCGCATATCAAGGAGAACGGTCTCGGCACGACATTCGGCGGCGGTATGCTCGCGATGGCCGCTGTTGTTGCGACGCTCGAAGCCATTGAACAGGATGGCATGATAGAAAACGCGCGGACGGTAGAGCAGTTACTTCGCGAACACGCCGTTAGTCTTCCGAATGTTGTCGCCGTGCACGGCAAAGGCTGCCTGCTTGGGATCGAATTCAAAACGGCTGTTTCGGAAATTCATCAAAGGTTGCTCACGAGCAAGATCATAACGGGCACGTCGAGTGATCCCAAAGTTCTCAGACTGTTGCCGCCACTCTGCACCAGCGCTGAACAGATCAGCACGCTCTTGGATTGCTTGAAGGAAACCTCCGCCGGAGCCGCGTCATGAATAATTTTCTTAAGACGTCCGACTACACGACGGGAGCTCTTGTTCGTTTGGTAGAGTCAGCGCTTCAGACGAAAGAAAAGAGACTCGAGACCAAAACCCTGGCAGGAAAGTCCGTCGCACTCGTATTCTTCAATCCGTCACTCCGGACGCGGGCTTCTATGCAAGTCGGGATCTACGAGCTTGGCGGTAATGCCGTGATCCTCGAACCCGGAAGTACATCCTGGTCACTTGAACATCGGGAAGGCGTCGTAATGGACGGCGACAAGACGGAGCACTTGAAAGAATTCGTTAGAGTCCTTGAGCGTTATGTTTCCGCGATCGGTGTTCGCACATTTGCAGAACTGAAAGACTGGAACACGGAACGCACCGACCCGATACTGAACGCCTTCGCCGAGTACGCAAGCGTTCCTGTGATCAATCTCGAATCCGCGATGCATCATCCGTGCCAATCAATGGCGGACATGATGACAATTCGCGAGAAGCTCGGTGCCGGCAAGAAGAAGGTGCTCCTGTCATGGGCATGGCATCCTAAACCATTGCCGATGGCGGTACCGAACAGTTTCGCCCTCGCGGCAGCGCAATTTGGCCATGACTTGCGCATCGCCCATCCAAAGGGATACGACCTCGACGGCGAACTTCTCGACGAGGTTCGAACCATCGCTGAATCGAATGGCGGTAGCATCGAGTTCACTAATCAGATAAACGAGGCGTTTGACGAGGTCGATGTCGTTTACGCAAAGAGCTGGGGCGGAAGCCAGTTCTACGGAAACACGGCTGCGGATATCGAACACCGAGCACAGTTCAGAGGCGATTGGATCGTTAACGAGCGGAAGATGGCAGTGACGAACGACGCGATCTTCATGCATTGCCTTCCGGTGCGCAGAAATGTGATTGTGACCGACGGTGTGATCGACTCAGCTGGGTCGGTAGTAATCGATGAAGCCGAAAATCGATTGCATGTTCAGAAGGCAATTATGTCGGAGCTGATCAAATGAACATCGACACACTCGATCTACTACGCGAAGCCCTTCCCTACATTCAGCGATTCAAGGGAAAGACATTTGTGGTTAAGTTCTCGGGAAAGGTTACCGAAGATAAAGCGAACCTGCTTTCACTCGCTGAAGAACTTGCGCTGCTCCACCAAGTGGGGATCCGTATCTGTGTTATCCACGGCGGCGGAAAACAGCTCACCGAGTTGGCGCACAAACTCGGCGTCGTGCAAACCGTGATCGAGGGTCGGCGGGTTACCGACGATGACACGCTCGAGCTCGCAAAAATGATCTTCCGCGGGAAAATCAATACTGAAATTTTAGCCGCTCTACGACATAGGGGAATCCATGCTGTCGGATTGTCGGGGATCGACGGCGGTGTGATCAAAGCGGTAAGGCGTCCGCCAAAAGATATTCTCAACAAGGCTACCGGAGAAACTGAATCAGTTGACTTCGGACACGTCGGTGACATCGTTGAGATAGATGAGCGCCTGATAAATCTGCTACTCGAGAATGATTATCTTCCTGTGATCTCGTCGCTTGGAGCAGACGACGACGGAAAGATCTATAACATCAATGCCGATACGATCGCATCCGAGATCGCAGCCCGGTTGGAGGCCGAGAAGCTGATACTTCTATCGGACGTGAACGGCATTTACCTCGATCCCGATAACGAAGCAACCAAGATCGACAGCCTTACGAGTGCTGAAGCGAAAGACTTGATCGCCAGCGGTAGGGCGACCGGCGGAATGATCCCTAAACTGGAAAGCCTGATCGCATTGCTGGACCGCGGGGTCAGATCCGCCCACGTGATCGGAGGACTACATCGCAACGGACTGCTGGCCGAGGTTTTTACCGACGAGGGCGCCGGCACGATGTTGACCCGAGATCGTGACGATTCGATGGGCACAAAAAAACAGGCCTGATGGCCTGTTCTAAAAAGTGGTGCTGAGAGCGGGACTCGAACCCGCACGGATTTCTCCACACGCCCCTCAAACGTGCGCGGCTACCAATTACGCCACCTCAGCAGTTAATTTCAAAAACCTATTTGTTCGCCGGGGCTGAGTTCGTCGCCGCATTCACATCCGACGAAAACGAATTCGTCGCCGGCGTCTCGATCAGAGCACTGTTCGCGCCCTGAGTAGCGATGTTCGTGTTTGTCGCTTCGCTCTGTTCCGCCGCCGCCGGAACCTCAGCGGGAGCCTCGGCAGGGATCTCTTCGGCACCCGAGAGTACCGATACGTTTCCGCTCAAAGCAGGCATTGAGATCATCAACGCCATCAGCATGAACACTACCGCGGCCGCGATGGTCAATTTCGACAGGACCGAAGCGGTCCCGCGTGGGCCGAAGGCCGCGCTCGAGACATTGCTAGTGAACAAAGCTCCTGCATCGGTCTTGCCCGGCTGCAGCAATACGGCTCCGATGAGCACAACGCAAGAGATAAAAAATATCGTATATAAAACGTATAACAAGTTCTTAAACCGTCCTATCCACTAACTATAATTCACGATCTTCGCGAAGCTTTCTGCTTCCAGGCTTGCCCCGCCAACCAGTGCGCCGTCTACATCATCCTGCGACATCAGTTCACCGATGTTATCCGGTTTGACGGAGCCCCCGTAGAGTATCCGGACTTTATCTGCAACCTCGCTGCCGTGAGTTTCCGCAAGTGAGTGGCGGATAACAGCGTGCATTTCTTGAGCCTGT
>JANMUW010000128.1:0-5035 GCA_031392105.1 Acidobacteriota bacterium
GGGCGAGTTTCTGCTCGTAAATCACCCGCTCGACTGCCCTGTGTGCGATCGGGGCGGCGAATGTGAGCTGCAGGAAGTCATATTCGATTGGGGTGATGTCGAAGAACGGTTTACCGAACGTAAGAACGTCGCGCCCGAAAAATATCTTTCGCCGATAGTCGCTAACGATCCGCAGCGCTGCATTCTCTGCAAACGATGCACACGCGTCTGCGACGAGTGGATGGGTGAGGATGCTATCGAGGCCGGCAACCGCGGATCGAACACGGTTATCGGAACCTATGGCGGATGGCTCGACTGCTCGCAATGCGGAAACTGTATTGAGGTCTGCCCGACCGGAACGTTGCTCGACGGAGTTTATCGTCACGAGACTCGTCCGTGGGAGCTCGAACAAACGATCTCGACCGACACATACAGCTCGGACGGTATGCAGCTTTCGATCGGTTCACGTGGCGGAGCTGTGCATCGAATCGTCGCACGCGACCGGTATGTCAACGGTTTGAACGGCGAGTTTCTCGACGTAAAGGCTCGCTTCGCACACGAGTTTATCAATCATCCCGCCCGTCTGAAGACGCCGATGATCCGCTACACGAAAGGCGGGAAACTGATCCCGGCAACCTGGGACGATGCGCTGCGTTACGTCGGCGAGAAGCTTAAGGCTTTCGGCAGCTCCGTAGGTGTGATCGCGAGCCCGCGTCTGACCAATGAATCGGTATTTACACTCAAGCGGTTTGCATCCGACGTCGCCAAGACCGAAAACTTTGCGGTCTCGGATCGTTACGATCTTTCGTCGGTGTTCGACAATCTCAGCGTTCCGCTGGCGACACACAAAGGGATCCGTTACGCGAGCACGATCCTGCTCATCGGCGGTGAGCCGGAAGAGGAGCAGACATACACTGCGAAGCAGATCCGCCAAGCGGTTAGAAACGGTGGTGCTAAATTTATCGCCGTCAACGACACTCCGATCCGGTTAACGGCGCAGTCGAGCCAGTTCCTCCACGTGAACAAAGGCTCGTACGATGCGTTCGCTCTGGTTCTCTCCGATACGGCAACGGATGATGTGGTCAAAAAGCTCGGGATCGAGATGTCCGAGGTTGAAGCACTAAGCCGTGCGCTTGGCGAAACCGAAGGCGATCTGATCATCATGATCGGAAACGAGCTTTCGTCAGAAGCCCAGGCAGCGATCGCAGCGGCAGCCGCGAACTTCGCCTCGGAAAATCATCGAGTTAAGTTGCTGCCACTTGCACCGTATAACAACTCCGTCGGTGCGAACGATATGGCGTCGGGAAAGAGGTCGCTGATCGATGTAATTAACAGTTCGAAGTCGTTGCTCGTCGGCGGAAGTATTGCGGATCCCAGTTCCCTGCAGAACAAGGAATTCGTGGTCGTGCAGGAATTGTTTGAGACCGAGACAACCGCGTTCGCCGATGTCGTGTTCCCTGCTGCTTCTTTCGCGGAAGTCGATGGGACGTATACCAATAACACGGGATTCGTCCAGCGTGTGCGAAAGGCGATCGATCCGATCCATCAGTCGAAGCCCGATTGGATGATCACGTCGATGATCGCCAAAGAGATGGGAGTCGACTTTGGATATAACTTGTCGACGACCGCCGTATTCAAAGCGATCGCCGACAGTGTCCCGACATATGCGGGTATCCGATATCCGGATCTGAAAGACGAATCACGACCCGTGCAAGTGAATCACGCGATCAACGGCGGTGGGGCTTCTGCCGCAGTCGATACTTTAAGGAAACGCGTCGAATCGCTGCCGGACAATGGCGAGAAGAACAACGTCGTCCCGAAGGTCGGACATAAACTTCATCGATTGACGACGATGACGAGCAAGACGGCTCAGTTCCACCTGCTCGCTCACGGCAATCCAAAACCTGAGAATTTGCTCGTCGCTCCGCTTCAGCAGTTTGATCTCGACGGTAAAACGAAAAGTGTTTTAGCGGACGCCGCTGTCGTCGGAGCCAGCGACCGGGCGAATCCGGGTGGCCGGTAGGATTGGATTTAGTTAGTGTGTTTTCGTGTGAGTTCGTGGTTCCAGTCTTATTGGAAAGATCTGAAACCACGAACCCACACGAACTAACACGAAAAGAGGGTCAAACACAACTCGATTGTTGATCAGTTAGATATGGAATCGGTTCTTAAAACGGCATTTCCGTTTGTGGTTTACACCGTCGGGGTCTTGATCGCCTTTCAAATGGTGCTCATGATCGTCGCGTATACGGTCCTCGCCGAGCGAAAAGTTCTTGGCTGGATCCAAGGACGCATCGGACCAAATCGTGTCGGACCCTGGGGTGTGCTGCAGCCATTCGCCGATCTTCTCAAGTTCATATTCAAGGAAGATCTCGTCCCGGATAAATCGACAAAGTTCGTCTACTTTCTGGCACCGCTTGTAGCTCTGACATGTGCACTCTTGCCGATCGTCGTCTATCCGTTTGGCCCGGCGATCACAACGGTCGATTGGAGTTTCTTACCGTGGCATCTGGGCGATGGGATCACGGAGCTGCCGCTGACGATCGCTCGCGTCGACGTAGGCGTTTTGTTCGTTTTGGGAATTACGTCCGTCGGAGTATATGGAATCGCATTGGCCGGATGGTCCTCGAACAGCAAGTACAGTTTGATGGGCGGTTTGCGTTCGTCGGCACAGATGATCTCCTACGAACTCGCGATGGGTGCGTCGGTGATCGGTGCGGTGATGCTGGCAGGAACTCTCGATCTTAACGGAATTATTAACGCCCAGATCAGGTCGCCGTTCAAGTGGTTCATCATTCCGCAGTTTATCGGCTTCATCGTTTTCCTGATCGCGGCATTCGCGGAAACTAATCGCGTACCGTTCGATCTACCCGAAGCCGAAACTGAACTTGTCGCCGGATTTCACACCGAATATAGCGCCCTGAAATTTGCGCTCTTTTTCATGGCCGAGTACGTGAACATGTTTACCGTGTCGGTCATGTGCACGGTGCTGTTTCTTGGTGGATGGTATGTGCCGGGCCTCGGAAAGGTTCTCGAGCCGGGCTCGATCCCCTACGCCGTCGTTAGCCATTTTGCTTTCATCGGTAAAATTTGTGCGTTCCTGTTCTTTTATATCTGGGTCCGGGGAACGCTGCCGAGATTTCGCTTTGATCAACTGATGAACTTCGGATGGAAGTTCCTGCTGCCGCTCGCGCTGGCGAATGTGATCTTGACGGTCGTGATCGTGTACTTTTTGAATCGGTAGTTTTTTTGAACGCAGAGATCGCAGAGCACGCGGAGGAAAACTTTGTAGCGGCCCTCTGACATAATTTGAATTACTCCGCGTCCTCCGCGGTCTCTGCGTTAAGAGTGTCTTATGGTTGGTTCAGTCTTATTTTTTCTGTTCGCCGGATTCGCGATCGCGTGTGCGATCTCGATGGTGTATCACAGGAACCCGCTCTACAGCGCGATCTCGCTGGTCGGCGTTTTTATTTCATTGTCGTGCATTTACGTGACGCTCGCGGCGCCGTTCATCGCGGCTGTGCAGGTTCTGATCTACGCCGGTGCGATCATGGTGCTCGTCGTCTTCGTCATCATGCTTTTGAATCTCGACGAGGACACGCCACTAAATCGCCTGCGATATCTTTATGCCGTCGGCGGTGGACTCGGACTTATATTGCTCGTACAGACCTTCTTTATTTTTTACGCGGTGATGAGAGCTCCGCAACAGACGATCAACGATGCAGAAACAGTCGGCAAGACGATGAGCATCGGTCAGGGAATGTACACCGAGTATTTACTGCCCGTCGAGATAGTGGGTGTGCTGCTGCTGATGGCGATCATCGGCGGAGTCGTTCTCGCCCGTCGACTGGAACAGCCAAAGCTCGAGCTCGTGGTGGAGCATGAGTTGGAAGAACGTGGGCTCGAAGATAAATAGTTTCTAGTTCCTGGTTCCTAGGTTCTGGTTCCGAGACGAACGAGGAAACAACGACACACGAACTAGAAACTAGAAACTAGGAACTTAGAAGAAGATGGAACCGAGTTTAGCAAGCTACCTGGCATTGTCAGGAATTTTATTTACGATCGGGGCGGTCGGCGTTATCTTCAAGCGCAACGCGATCGGGATGTTCATGTGCATCGAGCTGATGCTCAATGCAGTTAACCTGACGTTCGTCGCGTTCTCGCGCTATTACGCCGACGTAACGGGGCAGCTTTTTGTTTTTATGGTGATGTCGGTCGCCGCCGCCGAAGCGGCCGTTGGGCTCGGTATCATCATCGCGTTCTTCCGCAACCGCCAGTCGGTTGACGTCGACGACGCAAGTATTTTGAAAAACTAACTTCCGATTTGGGAATTGGGATTTCGGCTTTCGGATTGACAGGTGATTTAGAACTCGATCCGGAATCTAAGATCCAAATGAATATCGAAGTACGAAGGGCCACAAAGAACGATGCCGCGACGATCGCGACTTACGCGATGCAGTTGGTCGAGAAGCACGTCGGGTATGATCCGAATCGTTTTTCCCGTATCGGGACACTCGAGGGAATGACGTGGTTCTACGGTGGGCAGATCGAAGCTGAGAATGCATCAGTGCTTGTCGCAGAAAGTGGCGGGATCGTCGGCTTCGCGTACATGCAATTTGAGCCGATCATTTACGCTGAGCTTGCGACTAAAGTCGCCTGGCTGCACGACATCTTTATTAGCAGCGACGCTCGGGCGGGCAGCGTTGGAAAGAAATTGATCGAGGGTGTCGTAGCCGAGGCAAAACGTTTCGGTGCGAACAAGGTTCTATTGTCGGTAGCGGCCAAGAACGCGACAGCTCAAGGCTTTTTTGAACATGCAGGATTTGAGACGACGATGCACGAGATGATGCTTGTCGTTGGTGACTAGAGATCTGATGATCGAGAACAATCTTTTAAGTATTATCATTTTCGCTCCGCTGGCCGGTGCCGTGATCAATTGGCTGGTCGGCGGCTATTTGAAGGACAAGCCGTACAGCGAAACGTTTAGCGGGCTCGTCGCATGCGGCACGATAGCGATTTCGACTCTAGTTGCGTTCATGCTTGCGTTTGGGATCGG
>JANMUW010000148.1:0-15154 GCA_031392105.1 Acidobacteriota bacterium
CAGCGGTCGCCGGAGGGTTGTTCGCTGCATTTTCACCTCAGCTTTCGATTCACTCGCAATCATTACTTCCAGAATCTTTGTCGGTGCTGCCAATTATCGCAGCGGTACTTTTGACATCGGTTTTTCTGCGAAAGCAAAAGCTCTGGATGATGGTAGTAGCCGGCATATTGATCGGAATCTCTTGCTGGCTTCGATCTACCTCGCTAATGCTCGCTCCCTTTTTGGGTATCGTCGTTCTTCTGCTCTCGGGTCGGAGATCTGTATTTCCGGTCTTGCTGCTTATGGTTTCAACGGGCGTCGCGATTGCACCGATCACGATCAGGAATTTCATTGTTTTCGACAAGTTCATTCCACTTTCGCTGGGAACCGGCGTTACGCTGATAGGCGGACTCGCCGACTATGATCGTGAGAGGCGATTCAACCTTCCCCGTTCTGATGTCGAGGTCGCGCACACGGAAGCGATCGAATTTGGGAACCCGGCGTACGCTGGTTCGCTCTACAATCCCGACGGTATTGCGCGCGAGCGATACCGACTCGAGCGCGGGATCGGGATCGTGGGTGAGAACCCGACCTGGTTTGCGGGCGTTATGATCCGACGAGCTTTCTCTATGCTCGAACCGGAGCGCGTTCCGGTTGTCGCACCGACGGTTGATTTCGACGAAAACTCACCCGCGTGGGCACGATTTTCAGGTAACGTGCTGTGGTGGCCCCAGAAAATCATTTTTTCTCCCGCGATCCTCTTACTCTTAATATTGTGTGGACTAATGCTGGCATTTTTCCGAAGTGCGGATCGACGATGGGTTATTCTTCTGACGGTTCCTGCTTACGCCTTGATCGTTCAGTCGGTTCTGCATACCGAACCGCGCTACACGGTCGGGATCTGGTACTTTCTCCTTGTCTTCGCGGGGGTCACAGCCGGTTATGGTTGGAAACGGCTGGTGGGAGGTCGAATTCCGACCGAGGAGAAGACCGCAAATGCCTTTTGACAGGAACGGAGGCATCCCTTAAACTCTAAGTTTTCACTTTCGGGTGAATTTCATGGAGTGCGACTATGCCGAAGAGAACATATCAACCAAACAACCGCAGGCGCGCGAAAAAGCACGGCTTCAGGGCACGAATGGCGACGAAAAACGGCCGGGCCGTTCTGAAACGACGCCGGGCCAAGGGCCGGAAGCGACTGACGGTTCACCATTATTAAGATTTGATTTACCTAAGGAGACTCGGCTCGCTAAGCGTGCCGAGTTTCTGCGTGTTTACGAACAGGGTAAAAGGATCGAGGGTCGGTTCATGACGGTGTTCATTTTACCGAGCGGTGGGGAATTGCAACGGATAGGAGTTACCGCGACAAAAAAGGGGATCGGCAAGGCGCACGATAGAAATCGAGCAAAGCGGTTGTTACGTGAGTCCTTCAGATTGAGCCGGAGAGAGCTAGATCAGGTGTCGGTTAAATACGACTGGGTCATAAACGCTCGTAGAAGTATTCTAGGCGTCCGACTTTCAAAACCTCTTGAGGAACTGCGGCGAATTGTCGCCAAAGTTCGCGAACTGTAGGCATCGGTCGGGGTGTGTGGCAAACTTAGCTCATCGATGAAATTTCTGGTTCTTGATCTGCTCGATATTTATAAGGCATTGGTATCGCCTTTCCTGCCGCCGGCCTGCAGGTTCGAGCCGACATGCTCCGAGTATACCCGGCAAGCCGTGGCGAAATACGGATCTCTTCGGGGAACCTGGATGGGGTTGAAACGTATCTTACGCTGTCAGCCGTTTTGTGATGGCGGGCATGACCCGGTGAAGTGATTTGCGATTTTCGATTGCCGATTTTCGATTGCCTGAGTGAATCGACGAATCGAAGATCTGAACGATGGAACAACAAAGTAGTCAGAGTCAATATCGTTTCATAATTGCCGCAGCGCTTTCGATGATAGTGCTGTTCGGCTGGACTTATTTTTTCAATCCTGCAAAACCTGTCGATAACAGCAACGCGGTTTCATCTGCGAATTCGAATACAAATGCGAATATCGCCCAGGCTACGCCGACACCGGCGATTCAACCTCAGCCTCAAACTCCGACCGTCGCGACGGTACCGGATACAACACCAGGCCGAACGATAACGATCAAATCACCGCTGTACGAAGTAACTCTTGATTCGAAGGGAGCCGTTGCGAGCAGTTGGATACTGTTGAAAAACAAATCTCCGATGGGAGAATATCCGGTCTACGCGGATGGTTCGACCGATGGCGATAAGAAGCCGCTGCAGCTGATCTCGCAAAGGGCGCTGGACCAAAATCCCCGTGAATTGCCATTCCGGCTTTCGACCGCGGACCCGAACGTAACGATCCTTCTAAACGGTCGAAACTATCAAGTATCTGCGCCGGAAGAGTCGGTGACTTTATCTGACGGAGAGGAAAAGCGGATCGAGTTTACACTCTCCGGTGAAAACGGAATTGAGGTTAAGAAGACTTTTGTATTTCGCGGCGACAGCTACATCGCGGATCTGTCAATTGATCTGAAACAGAATGGCCAACCTGTCCCCGATACGAAACTGGTGGTCGGTGCCAGCATCGGTGACCATGCGATCAACTATCACAATCTTTATCAAACCGAATCCGAAGCCGTAGCGGCTGTCGACGGAGATATTACGCGGCACCTGGGTAGCTACTCGTTTACATACGATGCTAACAACCAAGCGACGTTGACCGATAACGGGCCGATCGATTGGGTCGGAATGAGCGATGCGTATTTCGGAATGGCGGCGATACCGGCAACGCCGGTTCAGACGGTCGAGTATCGCGCATCGAAGTACGACGTTCCCATTCAACCTGTTTACGAGAATATTTTTCGTTGGGTTATCCGAAGCCCGAAGACGACGGAAACGCGTCATCTAGTAACAGCGTACATGCCCGTTGCGACCGATGGCTCGGTCACCAGGATCTACACCGGCACGAAGGACTATTTTCTTCTCAACAGCCTTAGCGAAACGATCTCAAAGGACGTTGGACGCGAAGTATCGATCGTCAACTTGATCAACTTCAGCAACTACTGGTGGCTGAGGTGGCTGACGAAACCGCTATCGATCCCGATCCTGTACGCGCTGCATTACATCAATGGCATAACAGCGAACTACGGTTGGGCGATCATCATCTTCACCTTTCTTTTTTATTCGCTGCTCTTTCCGTTGAGATGGTCGCAGTCGAAATCTTTCAAGAAAGCGGCCGGGAATGCGCCGAAGATGAAGGCGATCCAGGACCAGATCAAGGATCTACAAAAGAAAGGCATCCCGGTCGACGATCCGCGGATGCGTCAACTGCAGATGGATCAGCTGAAGATGACAAAGGATGCACTGCCAATCGGCGGATGCCTTCCGATGCTTCTGCAGTTTCCTCTGCTTATCGCTTTTTATACGGCGATCACGGTTTCGCTCGATGCACGCCAGGCAACCTTCATGTGGCTGCCGGACCTGTCAGCCGCGGACCCGTGGCATCTTCTCGAGTTTGGATTCGCCTTCTCTATGATCCTGGCTATGAAATTCACACCGACCGCACCCGCCGTCTCGCCCGAGCAGCAGATGCAGCAGAAGATGATGACTTATCTGATGCCGGTGATGATGCTTTGGGTCATGTGGACCGCCCCGGCCGGATTACTTATTTACTGGTTATTCGGGAACGTCGTAAGCTTTGGGCAGCAGATGATAATCAACCGGATGAACAAGACGAATCAACCCCCGGCCGCAGAAGTTGTTGATAGCGTTCCAAAGGATGCGAAAAAGGTAAAGGGAAAGCCTAAGCTCAGCACTTCTTAACCCGACGTTAAGGGTGGTGGTTCGCAAGTTATGAACGAAACGTGTGAAAGCGCTGAAAAATTTTTGGCCGAGGTCATCGAGGGTATTGGGCTTGATCTCGCAGTATCGTCGCAGTGGACGGATGAAGGCTGTCTTCTTGATCTGAGCGGAGCTGATTCGCATCTCGCTCTTGCTGAGAACGGCGAACTGCTTGATGCTTTCGAGGTATTGTTGTTTCAGGTCATGGGCCGCGACCTCGACCGACAACACCGCTTCGTTGTAGACGCCGAAGGTTATCGGCAGACGCGAAAAGCCGAGCTCCACGCGATGGCAAAGTTCGCCGCGGGCCATGTCCGGAAGAATGGAATTCCATTTACGTTCGGTGTTCTGAATTCAACCGAGCGACGGATCATACACATGTCGCTTCAGCAGGAGGAAGATTTAATAACCGAGTCCGTCGGTGAAGGACGTGAGAGACGTCTGCAGGTGAGACAGAAATAGAGGCGAACACAACGTCGGTTTAGGAGAGAGCACAGGTCGTCTGTGCTCTTTTTCTTTCTCTATGTTGAAATGTATCTGTGGACACAATTGTCGCGATAGCAACGCCGATCGGACGAAGCGGTATTGGAGTGATTCGTCTAAGCGGACCGGACTCGCTGGGTGTCGCGAGGGTTCTGACCTCGGATAGTGCTTTCGCCCCGGAACCGCGAACTGCGTATCTTCGGCAGATCTATGATCGAAGGGCATCGGACGCGATCGACCAAACACTTATAACTTACTTTCAGGGACCGCATTCCTTCACCGGCGAGGACGTGATCGAGATCAGCTGTCACGGTTCTCCGATCTTGCTAAGAGTAGTCATCGACGAATGTCTACGAATTGGGGCTCGGATGGCGGATGCCGGCGAGTTCACGCTACGCAGCCTCGCGAACGGACGAATGGATCTTACGGAGGCAGAGGCGATCCGGGATCTCATCGACGCCCAAACAACAGCTGCGGTCAGGCAAGCCGCCCGGCAAATGCGTGGCGAATTTTCGCACCAACTCCAGCCGATCAAAGGTGACCTCCTGGATGTAATTGTCGTGCTGGAATCTGCCCTTGAATTTGTCGAGGACGATCTCCCTGAGATCCAACTTGCGAATACGAAATTGCGGCTTGAAACGATAAAAGACACCGTTGCGAAAATAGCTGCAACCTTCAGGGCGGGGAATCTGATACGAGAGGGGATTCGTGTCGCGATCGTGGGAAGGCCGAACGTTGGAAAGTCGAGCCTTTTTAACGCACTGCTCGGCAGCGAGCGTGCGATCGTAACGGATATCGCTGGAACGACACGTGACCAGATTCACGAAAAATTTACCATTCGCAATATTCCGATCTCGCTGATCGATACGGCGGGGTTGCGGGAGACAACGGACACCGTCGAAATGATCGGTGTTGAGCGATCGCGAAGGACGATGGTTGATGCCGACCTGGTTATTGCGATGGTCGACGTGTCGGAAGAGAGAAGCGAAGAAGATCTTGAGATCCTCAATCATCTGGAAGCAGCTCAACAGATCGTGGTTCTTAACAAGATCGACAAGCTTTCACCAGAAAGTGTGCGGGGGTTTCGTGAGGAGCTGAAGAGCATGGTCTCGAGCGGCACCCACGCGTTCGTCGAGTTATCCGCGAAGACTGGTGCCGGTTTGGATGCCCTACGGGACTCGATCGTAGAACCATTCTCACCGACCGAGGTCAACTCGGATGGTTTTCTTGTTTCAGATGCTCGCCACTACGATTTGCTAGTTCGTTCGCGCGATGAAATAGACAGCTCAATCTCGTTGCTTGAAGCAAGGGCGAGTGAAGAAATTGTCTTGGTTGGCTTGCACAACGCTCTCCGTTTTCTAGGTGAAATTACAGGCGAGACAACTACTGAAGACATGCTGACAAGAATTTTTTCGACGTTTTGCATCGGAAAGTAGAGAACGCTGTAGGCTTCAGATCAATCAATTGGCAAATCTTTTTGAGTCTATTACAATCTAAAGCTTTCGTGACTTGAGTTATGTTCGACGAGAGCTTTGACGTATTGATTATTGGAGCGGGGCACGCTGGATGCGAAGCGGCCTCCGCCTCGGCACGTCTCGGGGCCGAAACAGCGCTCGTTACGATCAACCTCGACTTGATCGGACAGATGTCATGCAATCCCGCGGTCGGTGGAATTGCGAAGGGCCATGTCGTCCGTGAGATTGATGCCCTCGGCGGAATTATGGGCCGGGTCATTGACCGTACCGGAATTCAATTCCGACTCCTGAATCGATCGCGTGGCCCTGCGGTGCAGTCGCCAAGAGCTCAGGCTGATCGAAGTCTTTATCGTACTGAGATGCGTCGGGTGCTTGAAGCGACGCCAAATCTTCACCTCCGGCAAGGTGTTGTAGTTGACTTAATTGTTGAGAATAAGAAGGTTGTCGGCGTAGAGCTGCAAGACGCTCGTCGTCTTAGAGCGTCGGCTGTCGTAATAGCTACCGGTACCTTTCTAAATGGGACGATCCATACAGGCCGACGAACGTTCTCTGCGGGCCGTGCGGGTGAGCCGGCATCGATCGAACTGGCCGCGGCTCTTCGGCAGAGGGGTTTTCCCGTTGGAAGACTCAAGACAGGCACACCGCCGAGGTTGGATGGCCGAACGATCGACTGGGAAGCTTTTGAACCCCAAGCTCCAGATGAGCACCCGGTTCCATTCTCATTTGCGACGGAAAAGATCGAACAGCCTCAAGTCCAGTGTTTCATTGGTTATACGAGCGACAAGGTGCATGACGCCATCCGCTCGAATCTCCACCAGTCACCGTTATACTCCGGCAAGATCACCGGCATTGGACCGCGATACTGCCCGTCGATCGAAGACAAAGTCGTTAAATTCGCCGAGAAAGATCGGCATCAGCTTTTTCTCGAGCCGGAGGGACTTAACACGAATGAAGTTTACCTTAACGGCTTCTCGACGTCGCTGCCCTCCGAACTGCAACTTGAATTACTTCGGATGATCCCGGGATTCGAGCAGGTCAAGATCGTGAGGCCCGGATACGCGATCGAGTACGATTTTGTGGATCCTCGCGAACTGCGGACGACGATGGAATCGACACGAGTCGACGGTCTATTTTTAGCGGGGCAGATAAACGGCACTACTGGCTACGAGGAGGCGGCTTGCCAGGGGTTAATGGCCGGAGTCAACGCCGCGTTTTCAACCCAAGGCCGTAAGCCTTTTGTTTTGAATCGCCAAGAGGCTTACATCGGTGTATTGGTTGACGATCTTATTCGGCACGGAGTCGATGAACCATACAGATTGTTCACCTCTCGAGCCGAGGCCAGGCTGACGCTTAGGCACGACAATGCCGACGAGAGGTTGAGCCCGCGTGGCAAAGAGATCGGTTTGCTGGCGGATACAGACTGGAACCGCTTCAACCTGAAGCGTGATCGAATCGCTAACCTTCGAAATGCGCTGGATCACACCCGATTCAAGAGGTCGTCGGTGGAATATTCCAGCTTGTCTCGAATTTTGGGAACTGATCTAGGGGACTCCATAACGATTTCTCAACTAGCAATGCGGCAGGGGGTGAGTAAGAGTGTTCTTTTCTCGCTCTTACCCCTCGAGTTGCAAAGGCAAACGCTTGCCTCCGATCTTGATACCGCCCTCGCTGACTCACTTTACCGCGGTTATATTGAAAAGCAGAACGCAGCGTCGGAGCGCACAAATCATCACGATACTTTGAAGGTTCCGGAAAATATCGATTTCGGAAGTGTAAGCGGCCTATCGAACGAGATGGTAGAACGCCTCGAGCGAGCACGGCCATACAATTTTTCGCAGATCCGTCGGATCCCAGGGCTTACGCCTGCTGCGATTTCAACTCTACTTGTCCATTTAACGGCTCAAAGCTCCCATAAAAGCTAGAAACTGACGACGTGGAACGTTCCACACTCTTCTTTCCGAGCCCGCTTTTTCTTCGTTAGGTTCGTGTGCTAACTTAAATCTTGTTTAGATCAACATGGGGAAAATAATCGCCATTGCCAACCAGAAGGGCGGCGTTGGAAAAACCACAACGGCCATAAATATCTCCGCGAGCTTAGCGTTGGCCGGAAAGAAGGTCCTTTTGGTCGATGCCGATCCCCAGGGAAATGCGACCTCGGGCTCCGGTATCGCGAAAGCTGCTAACAGAAAATCCCTTTACGAAACGATGATCTCGGGTGATTCGATAAAGAACGTGGTTTTACCTACGGAGATCGAATCATTCTGGGTGGTACCCTCAAATAAGAATCTCGCCGGTATCGAGATAGAGTTTGCTGATTCTGAAAACAAAGCAACGATCCTGAAAAGGCTTCTCGATCCCGTTCGGGATTATTTTCATTTCATCATCATTGACTGTCCACCCAGCCTCGGTATTCTTACAATCAATGGTCTTACAGCCGCAGACTCGCTTCTGGTCCCAATTCAGTGTGAGTATTTTGCTCTCGAAGGGGTGACTGAGCTCTTTGAAACGCTTGCACGACTCAAACGCGAGTTAAACCCTTCCTTGTCAATCGAAGGATTACTTCTAACGATGTATGATGAGCGTACCAATCTCTCCGCAGCGGTGGCGAAAGACTTGAGAGATTTCTACGGACCCAAGGTATTTCAAACGGTCATTCCAAGAAATGTGCGGCTCGCCGAGGCTCCCAGTTTTGGTAAGCCCATCGTACTTTATGATCCACGGTCACGAGGAGCAGTGAGCTATTCAGAACTTGCGAAGGAGATACTAAACCATGCCTAGACAAGCTTTAGGGAGAGGCTTGAGCGCTCTTTTGGGCGACGATACTCATGAGACTCAAAAGTCCGAAATGATCGCTAATGAGATCGACATAGATCTCATTCAACCAAATCCCGAACAGCCCAGAACTCGGTTCACGGAATCCGCGCTCGAAGAGTTGGCTCAATCTATTGCGGCGAACGGGGTCGTACAGCCGATCGTGGTTCGCCGCCGCGGCGACCGGTACGAGATCGTAGCCGGTGAAAGGCGATGGCGGGCTGCGCAAAGAGCCGGCCTTCGGAAGATTCCAGCTGCAGTGCGAGAGGTATCCGACAATAAACTTCTCGAGTTGGCCCTTATAGAAAATATCCAGCGTCAGGAGTTGAACCCGATCGAAGAAGCCGGAGCTTACCGGAAACTTATAGATAATATGGGCTTTACGCAGGAAGCATTGGCGACAAGCGTAGGTAAGGATAGAACCTTGATCGCAACTGCTCTGCGGCTGCTAAAGCTTCCCAGTGATATTCAAACGCTTATCGAAGACGGCAAACTGTCCGCCGGACATGGCCGCGCCCTGCTGTTGACTGACGACGCGATCATCCAGCGAAGAATTGCCCGGTCCATCATTGAAAAGTCGCTATCGGTTCGAGAGACTGAAAGAGCTGTAAGGAGCGCAGGTGCGACTCGCAAAAGTATTATTGTAAAAAGCGCTGCTACAACTAAGGATCCAAACTTCGCAGCTGCCGAAACGAAACTGAGAAGGCGACTCGGCACCAACGTCAGCATCATTCCGAACGCCAAAGGTTTGGGAGGGCGTCTCGAGATTGAGTATTACAACCAGGAAGATCTCGACCGTATATATCAGACGATTATCGAATAGGAGGCAAAGTGAAGAGACTTACTGAAATGGTTTCGTGCGCCGGTTGAGTGGCCAAACTCGCCCCGCGCGAACTTGCTCAAGTTTTGAGTAGGCTACCAGCCCAGTCAAAGGAAAACGTGATCGTCGGTTTTGATACGGCCGACGATGCGGGTGTCTTTCGCCTTTCCGACGATCTCGCGCTGGTGCAGACCGTAGACTTCTTCACACCCGTTTCCGACGACCCGTTCGTTTATGGCAGGGTTGCCGCGGTCAACTCGCTGAATGACGTTTATGCGATGGGCGGCAAGCCACTAACCGCTTTATCGTTAGTATGTTACCCTCAGAAGGGAGACTGGGATATTCTGGCGGAGATCCTTGCCGGAGGGCAGAGCGCAATGACTGCGGAGAACGTCGTCGTGATAGGCGGTCACTCAGTTGACGATCAAGAAATGAAGTTCGGATACGCCGTCACGGGGATCATAAATCCGGATCGCGTGATCACGAACGCAGGCGCGATGCCGGGCGACAAGCTTATACTTACGAAGCCCATTGGAACGGGTGCGATCAATACGGCCGTAAAAAAAGGCCGGGCGAGTAAGGCCGTGATCGCGGCGGTGACCGAAGTAATGACCACCACAGCGGCGGAAGCTTCCCGGGTGATGCAGGACCTTGGCGCAAAGGGTTGTACAGACATAACAGGCTTCGGACTAATCGGCCACGCGTACGAAATGGCAAAAGCCAGCGATGTAACATTCGAGCTCGAGGCAGCAGCAGTTCCGCTCCTACCCGATGTCCTCGAACTTATAGCCGAGGGGATGTTGACCCGCGGCGACAAGAACAATAGAGAGTACGTTGGTGATGCCGTGCGTATGGCCGAAAGCGTTTCGGGCCACATGCAGAGCGCACTCTTCGATCCGCAAACTGCGGGGGGTCTGCTGATCAGTCTAGCGTCGGAGAAAGTCGACGAGTTCTTGGCCCGAGTCAACGGAGCAAAAGGGGTCGGCCGCGTGACTGAGAAACGTGAGCATCTAATCGACGTCGTTTAAATCAAAAGTGTTTTTATTCATCCTCGAATCTATCGGAACCTCGGAGCTGATCCTCATCGGAATCATCGCTCTCATCTTTCTCGGACCGAGAAAGCTGCCGCAGATCGCGAAAACGATCGGCAAGGCGATGGCCGACTTTCGCAACACGACCAACGAATTCAAATCTACTTGGGAACGCGAAGTAAACTTCGAGGACGAAGCCGAAGCGTTGCGCTCGGGTGATCTGCCTGCGACACAGACAGCACCGGTACCGCGTTCAAACGGTATTGGCGACAGCGAAGTCAACTCTGTCGCTCCGCCACAGATAACACCTATTCAACCTGATATGTTCAGCACACCACCCATCGTGAGCGAGCCGACCGAACCCGCCGAGAATGCAGTTGACGAAGTGTCCGACAAGAAAAACTGGCTGTAAACGACATTCAATAACTGATGCACGAGTTGGGAAATAGCGAACTTGAACAACGAGGTGGGCAGATGTCCTTCCTCGAACACCTTGACGAGTTACGAAAACGGCTCGTCAATTCGGTGATCATTGTGATCATTGCGTTCACTTTCTGTTGGTTCGTTTCAGATGAGATTTACAGCTTTCTTGAGGTCCCGATCCGCCAGGCACTCTCAGAAGCGGAGCGTCGCGAACTTCCCGTCAAAGGGCTGACGGGGGACGAAAAGGTACTTCCGCTTTCGAGCTTGAAAGAAGGCGATCACGGCCGCTTCGTTTTCGACAGAGCGACGAAACTCGGTGTAAGCGTAGTACAGCCGGGAACCGCCGTTGAAGGGGTCGTAGCGAAAGACTTTGACGGAGTACTCGGTCTTTTCACGAGCGAACAGATCTACACCATCAATGCCGTAATTCCCGCCGGGGTCCGGCTCCCGGTTGACCTGGCGGTCGACGCGAAGCAGGAAGCGGCTGCCGAAGAGCGGTTGATAATCACAACTGCGCCTGAAGCTTTCACACTTTATGTGACAGTTTCGCTTTATGCCGCGATAGCTCTTTCCGTGCCTTTTTTGCTTTTGCAGGTCTGGGGTTTTATTTCCCCCGCCCTCTATAGACACGAACGCGCCTATGTTACGCCCTTCGTTCTGTTGTCTTCGGTCTCGTTCGTGTTGGGAGCGGCATTCGCCTACTACATTCTTTTTCCGCCGGCTGTTAAGTACTTGCTCGGGCTGGGTGAAGATTTCCGTCTGCTGCTCCGAGCGACAGACTATTTCGAGTTCATAACCCTCATCATGCTGGCGATGGGGTTGATCTTTCAAATGCCGGCCATAACGTATGTTTTAGCCAGGATCGGCCTCGTTTCTGCCGGGATGCTGGTCCATAGCTGGAAGATCGCGCTCGTGGTTATCTTGATAGTCGCCGCGGTGGTCTCGCCAACCGGGGATATTCCAAACATGATGCTTTTCGCGGCGCCAATGATGATTCTATACGTCGTTTCAATCTTTATCGCGTGGTTTTTCGGTAAGAAACGCCAACTTACTGCCCCGGTTTGACGGCCGGATGCAACCTGACTCGTCCCAGTCTGCATCTTGTACAATTAAGGATATCTGTCTAAAATCTTTAAGGTTAAAATCTAATTTAAGTTTTCCGCCATCCGCCATCGATCGCGGCCTTGAAAGTTAAGGAGTTTTACATCTATGTCAAAAGTAAAATTTGCTCGAAATTTTGCGCTGACACTTTTTGCGTTTGTTCTTGGAATAGGTTCGATAACCGCGCAAAAGCCGGGTAAGGATAAAGAGAAACCAAGCGTCGACCCAAGCTCGAATCCACGCAATGTCAAAGGTGAGATGAAGGACGCTTACAAGCGTTGGCTCAATACGGACGTTGATTACATCATTACAAAAGATGAAAAGCGGGCATTCCTTGCTCTCACCACCGACGAAGAGCGTGAGAATTTCATCGAGAACTTTTGGCGCCGCCGGGATCCGAATCCGGATACTGAAGAGAACGAGTACCGCGAACAATATTACGAAAGAATCGCGTATGCTAACGAACATTTCTCGTCCGGCATTCCGGGGTGGAAAACTGACCGTGGCCGCATATACATTGCGTGGGGAAAACCGGATTCGATAGAGACCCATCCGACCGGCGGAGCGTATGACCGCCCGAGTTGGGAAGGCGGGGGTTCGACGACGACTTATCCTTTCGAAGTTTGGTGGTACCGCCATTTGGATAACGTCGGTGACGGACTTGAAATTGAATTCGTCGATCCAACGGGTACGGGCGAATATCGCCTGGCTCGCGACGCGCACGAGAAGGACGCGCTCAGGATGGTTCCAGGCGCTGGTTTGACGACCGCGGAACAACTTGGTCTCTCGGATAAAGGCGATCGGATCAATGGTCTCGGTCAGGGCGGTTTTCAACGCGAGCAGGATACCCCGTTCCGCCGGATGGAGATCATCAACAATCTACAGCGGCCGCCGCAAGTTAAGTTTGGTGACCTGCAAGGATTTGCCGGGGGCGACTCCGGAATCCTGGATAATAATCCTCTCGATTTCGATCTTCGTATCGATTTCTTCAGGCAATCCGACACACAGGTGATTGCGACATTTACTGTCCAGACGGATAACAAGGAGCTGTCGTTTAGTACGGTAGGTGGCCTCGAGCAGGCGAAGCTGAATATCTTCGGACGCATCACAGCCGTCTCGGGGAAGCGCTCTGGCATATTCGAAGATTCAGTCACGACCACCGCTACGTCGGTCGAGTTAGCTGATCTTCGCGACAAGAAATCGGTTTATCAGAAAGCAGTGGCATTAACGCCTGGAACTTATAAGGTCGACGTTGTTGTCCGCGATGTCGAAACCGGTAATCGTGGCTTGGTCAACATGGGCTTTACTGTCCCGCGATACGATGAGAAGAAGCTTTCGACGTCATCGATGATCCTTGCTTCGAAGCTCCGCAGCACGACCGAATCCGATATAGGTGGACAGTTCGTAATCGGCAACGCCAAGGTCATCCCGAATCTATCGGGAAGCTACAAGAAGGGGCAAGAAGTCGGTATTTATCTGCAGGTTTACAACGCGGGTATCGACCAGACGACGCTTCGACCGGCGGTCGATGTCGAGTACGTATTGACGAAAGGCGGAAAGGAAATCCTTCGCCAGGCAGAAGATTGGAGCGGTCTTAGTGATTCGGGACAGCGTTTGACGCTGGCGCGTTTGCTGCCGACAGACTTGATGCCGATCGGGGACTACGAGATCAGTGTTCTGATCAAGGACCGTGTTAGCGGTCAGTTTCTGAAGGACGACAAGTTGAAGGGTAAATTCACGCTCACTCAGTAGAGTCTGAATAACTTGCATTAACTCCGGCCGACGCTTTAGGAAAAAGGCGTCGGCCTCTTTATCTATGAGCCGTGTAGAAACTGACCGTCTCCGTCTGGAGCTCTACAACGACCGTGACAAGGCAGAGTTTGTCGTGCTGCTTACCGATCCCGTCGTAATGCGCTTTGTGGATAAGGGAGCATTAGACCAACACCAGGCTGATGAGCTCTGGCGAAAATTGATGCATGAGTTTTATCCGAACGGCGTCGACACGATATGGGCGGTTTTTGCGAAGGACGACGGGCGTTACGTTGGTAACGCGAGCTTGCGTCCCAGGCCCGAGAGACAGAAAGACTGGGAGATCGGGTACTATCTCAAGCCCGGTGACTGGGGAAAAGGGTTCGCAACGGAAATAGCATCGCGGCTGGTACGATACGGATTCGAGGTCGCAGGCCTTGATGAGCTTTACGCGACGGTCGATAAGGAAAATAGAGCGTCAATTCATGTTCTCGAGAAATGCGGGTTAAGATTATTTCGGAAAGAATACGATGAGAAAGGCGTGTTCTACGTGTACCGCATCGAACGGCCACCGACTACTTCCTCTTGACCTCAAAGATCTCCGCCTTCTTTCCTTCATTTGTTCCAACTATGGATTTGCCGTCTGAGCTGAATGTGATCGCTTCGCCGTGCTTTCGGTCACCGAGGTCGACAGCGATCGGCTTCGACTTCCAGATTTCATCGAATGCTGCGCTACCGTTCAACGAAAGTTCGTATCCGGCAGAGTAGTCGCAAAGGATCACGCGCTTCGCATCCGGCGAAATAGCACCGCTGGTCAGTAAACCGTTCGGTACCGCCGGCAATGAAACTTCCGCAACCTTCAACGCTATCACCGGCTGCTGCGATCCAAACTGCGGGTTGAATCTGAAGACCAGAGAAGGCCCATCGAGCCGCTTCGTGAGGACATACACGTCCCCGGTCTGGGGCTGCACCATCAGTGTCTCCGCATTGTGCGGCGTATCCTGGTACTTGAACACCGTAACCTCGGCCGGTTCAGTCGATAGAGGGTTCTTCTTGTTTGACGAAGCGCCTGTCTCCGACAGGGTTGGCTCCTTCACGCGATAGACCCGCAGCTCAGGCCGCTCGAGTTTGTTGTTACCTATATCCCCGATGTAGAGATAGCAAGTGCCATCAGGCGACTTGTACGACGCTATATCTTCCCAATCCGAATTCCTGGCGTTTGCAACGCGATAAGTTCCAAGATTTTTTCCGTCCTCGCTCATAGCGAACAAGAACGCATCGTCACCAGAGTCGTTGTGCGTCCAGTAGACATTTGGCTTGCAGAGCGATGCCGCGATGCCGCTGCTTTCCGTAACATCTCCGGATTCTATTCGCCCAACTATCACAGGTTTTGCAAAGTCGCCCGAGAAGTCTGCGGCGTTCACGGCGTAGCGGTCGTTAGGCG
>JANMUW010000338.1:0-2090 GCA_031392105.1 Acidobacteriota bacterium
CCATATCGTTTCGCAGAATGTCCGTTTGAACTTTTGCGGAGAGCGTGGCGAGAATCGTCGCGGATTGATCGACGATCTCGGCTCCCGCTTCAGCATCGCCCTGGATGAAATTCTTCAGCGGCTTTATCTCTTCCGGATCGATCTGCGGCAGCGCGATGTGCGCGATCATCACCGCTCCGATACCGGATTCGATGGCTTTTCGAAAAGGAACGAGCTCGGTCTGTTCGAGACGCGCTCGCGAATAATCGATGATCGGTAATCCGCGATGAGAATCGACGGCCGTGTCGCCGTGACCGGGGAAATGTTTTGCCGTCGCGATCACACGCTCGCTTTGGATCCCTTCTGCGAACGCCACACCGAAGTTCGCGACATCCTCGGGTGATTCGCCAAAACTGCGAACGTTGATCACCGGGTTCGCCGCGTTGTTATTCACATCGAAGACAGGAGCGTAAACATGCTGTATTCCGATCGCACGTGCTTCGCGTCCGGTGACGACACCGACGCGGCGTGCGTAATCCGGATTTCCAGTCGCGGTGACCGCCATAGCCCATGGAAAATTCGTTGCGTCTTCGAATCGCATCCCGATCCCGGTCTCGGCGTCGAGTGACATGAGAAGTGGAATGTCCGCGAGCGCCTGCATGCGATTCGCGAGATGGGTCGTCTCGTAGATCGGAGCACCAAAGAAGATGACACCCCCGATCTTGTTCTCGACAACATCACGCTGCAGTGCTTTGAAGAACGAGCTTTCCTGATTGGCGAACCTGGCGTTGATGCCGACGTGGATGAGCTGCCCGACCTTTTCATCGACAGACATCTTCTTCACGCGCTTCTCGGCGAACTTCCAGGATTTGGCGGAGGGAGCCAGTACGGTCCGCGGTAGCGGGCGGGTTTTTTGATCCTCACGAGAGAACCACCCCGTCGGCCGAAGCGGCCGCCACCCCTCCTTTGTAAGGAGGGGAGTTCGAGGAACGGACGCCGAGAAACCGACGGGCGCTGCTTGCGACGCGAGCAACACGAGCGATAAAAACGCGACAAGGCGTTCCGTGTATTTCCGTGTCTTCCGTGCGTTCCTTGGTTTCACGGACGATAACCACGGAAGAAGATGAACACACGGAAAAGATGCCGATCCTTTCAAACCAAAAAAAGGTTTACAAATTCTCATTTTCAGAACGTGGAATTATCAGAGTAGCTATAAAGGTAACGATAAGCGTCGTCATGCTGCCGATCAGTGCGTACCATGTCCACGCGATCCTGGTACCCAGTAGGATGTAAAGCATCAGCGATATACTGGATATCATTCCGATCAGCGCATGCGTTTCTCGTGCTCGCTTGACGAACGTGCCGACCAGGAACACGCCAAGGATCGGGCCATTGATAAGCGACGCGACAGATAGTGCAAGCCCGAGTGCGGATTCGCCTGAACGCATGAAGCCGATTGCGACAATGATCTGGACGATCCCGATAATTACCGTTAGCACGCCGGCGAGCCGTACGAGATCTTTGTCGGACTTGTTTTTCGCGAATGGTTTATAAAGATCATTTACCGCCGTCGCCGCAATGGAATTAAGGGACGATGAAAGCGCCGCCGCGAAGATCGCCGCTACTACCAAACCCGAAAGTCCTGCCGGCATGTGTTCGGTAATGAAATTCGGAAACACCTGATCGCCTTTCGCAAAAGGAATCGTCGCCGGAACGCCGGAACCCGCGACTCCAGCTTGAGCGTATTCGGCCAGATTGTATGGCGCATAGAAAACGAATAGAAGGACGCCGATGAACAGAAAGCCGATGAACTGTCCGAGCACGACAGCGCCTGACGAAAGCAAAGCTAGAGACGCGGACGACGGCTTCTTCGTGCAGAGATAACGCTGCACGAGATATTGGTCAGTTCCGTGAGTCGACATAGTCAGGAAACATCCGCCGAGAATTCCGGCCCAGAATGTGTAGGTCTTCGCCGAGTTCCAGACAAAGTCGAACACCCCGAACTTGTTGTACTGTTCGCCGATGGAAACCACGGTGGAGAATCCGCCATCGATATTTTGGAGAAGAACTATAGCGGCAGCGATCGCACCGCCGATGTAGATGACGAGCTG
>JANMUW010000229.1:0-1559 GCA_031392105.1 Acidobacteriota bacterium
CGCCGTTTTCGAATTCAAAGATCTCTTTAGAGCTGTGCGTATTGATATTCGTCAACCCCGCCGATTCCGCTATCTCTTCGGTTCGTGAAACTGATGGTAATGCGACCACCATTTCTTCGGCTGCGGCTCCGTGATGGCCGAGGTCCTCATTAAATAAAACTTCCCACAGCAGCGAAAAAATCTCGCCAAAGCTCCCGGCTGCCGGAAATATTACAGCGACCTTGCCACCCGGCCTTGCGACACGCACGGCCTCGTCGATCAGTCCGGCAACCGCAGCCGGGCTCGAAAAGCTCGCATCGGTCAAAACCGCATCGAATGAATTGTCTTCGAATCGGATATCTGAGAAGTCGACATCGGACTTTACGGCGACCGCCTTATCCTGAGCGATCCTCAGCAGTTCCTTGTTTTCCGACGTTGCGAAAACGGCAGTCTTCTTGTCTATGCGTTCCCGCAGCGCGAATGCATGACTGCCGGTACCGGCGTTGATATAGAGAAAGTTATCTTCTTTAGCGAACTTTAAATGCTTGTCGACGAGGTCCGTAAATCGCCTCGTCCATTCCTCATTGATGTAAAGGTCCCGCAAGAATGCGAGCTCCTTTTCCGTCTTTGCCATATATCCATTTAATCGCAAACCCGGTCGAATCGCGAACCGGAGGAGATCCGGGACCGACCTATTTTTTGCTGAGCTAATTAGTAATTACGTAACTAATAATTACATAATTACTGTCAAAGAAACTGACCATGACAAAACACGTTAGGGAACTCTTTGATCTGACCGGCAAATCCGCGATCGTCACTGGCGGCTCGCGCGGAATCGGGAAGGAGATGGCGGAGGGACTCGCCGAAGCAGGTGCGAATCTGATGTTGTGTGCGAGGCGGCCTGAATGGCTGGATGAGACGGTCAACGAGTTTCGGGCCAACGACTATAACGTCGAAGGAATGACCTGTGATGTCGCCAAACCGGATGAGGTCGAAGCCGTAGTAAATGCAGCGAAAGAAAAATTCGGCACGGTCGATATACTCGTAAACAACGCCGGTATTTCCTGGGGTGCGATGCCCGAAGATATGCCGCTCGACAAATGGCAGCGTGTCCTGGATGTAAATCTCACTGGCTGTTTCTTGTTCGCTCAAGCGGCGGGGCGCGAGATGTTGAAACAACAAAGCGGATCGATCATTAACATCGCATCGATAGCGGGATTGACTTCGTCCGCCAATGGACCGTTTTATTCTGGTTATGTTGCCAGCAAGGCCGGCCTGATCGGACTAACGCGTGAGCTTGCCGCGAGCTGGGGCCGAAAAGGGATCCGTGTGAATGCTATCGCACCCGGGTTCTTTCATTCGCGACTCGCTGACGCGGTGATAGACTTGTACGAACGGTCGATCCAGGAGAACAACGTTATCCCGCGAGTCGGCAACGAGGGAGAACTTAAGGGCGCCGTCGTTTTTCTCGCGTCTGATGCGTCGAGCTATATAACGGGACAGACGATCGCCGTGGATGGTGGAATGACGGTTTGATTTTGGATTGGAACGCAGCTCTCCGTTTTTAGTTTTTAGTTTTT
>JANMUW010000348.1:0-1800 GCA_031392105.1 Acidobacteriota bacterium
GCCGGCCCAGCTCGCGTAGATCGGGATAAATCGGTGCATCTCGCCGTATAGCTTTACGTCCTGGATCACATCACGGCGATACGCCTTCAGCGAACAGCCGTAGTCGTGCAGCGGAACGCCGCCGATCCATGAAATCACTCGGTTCGCGATCTGCGAGGGGATCTTTCGCGAAATCAATTTGTCCTGTCGATCTTTTCGCCAACCGGAAACGACATCGTAGCCTTCGTCCAGTTTGTCGAGCAAGCGTTTGATGTCCGCCGGGTCGTTCTGCAGATCGGCATCCATCGGAATAAGGATCTTGCCCTTTGCGGCATCGATTCCCGCCGACATCGCCGCCGTCTGTCCATAATTGCGTCGGAGCGATATCACACGAACACGATCGTCTCCGGCCGAGATCTCCCTCAAGATCTCGAGTGAGCCATCCGTCGATCCGTCATCGACATAGATCACTTCCGCCGTCTTTCCGAGCGCGTCGAGCGCGGCCCGTATCTTCGCGTGCATGGGCCGAAGATTTTCTTCCTCGTCCAGCACCGGCAGGAAAAGCGATAGTTCGGGGGCCGTTTCTTTCGTATAGTTCAAGTCTGTTTCCAAGCTTTATAATCTACGGCTTTCGCGATGAAAAATACAGTTTGCCCTCTCTGCGAACTTTGCGAGCTTTGTGAGAAATCAGTTATTCTCACGCAAAGCTCGTGAAGTTCGCTGAGAAGAATGCTTTCTAGCAGGAGGAATTAGATGATAGATCGCCGTCGATTTCTGCAGTTACCAGTCGCGGGAATTCCGCTCATCATGCTCGAAAAGGCCGCCGGACAAAAGCCCGAGCTAACTTCGCCGACGAAGAGTGCACGCCCGGTCGTACTTTCGACTTGGGATGCCGGTATTACCGCGAACAACGGGGCATGGCCGATCTTGCAGAAAGGCGGGCGGGCACTTGACGCAGTCGAGGCTGCAGGCCGCGCATCCGAAGACGAGCCGAGCTGCTGCGTCGGACTCGCGGCATGGCCGGACCGTGACGGACACGTCACTCTCGATTCCTGCATCATGGACGGCAACGGCGATTGCGGAGCCGTCTCGTTTCTCGAAAGGATCAAGCATCCTGTTTCGGTCGCGCGAAAGGTGATGGAAACAACTCCTCACATTTTGCTGTCCGGCGAAGGAGCTCAAAAGTTTGCGGTCGCGAACGGCTTTGCGCTCGAATCGGGTGAGCTTTCGCCCGAAGCCCAGAGAGAGTGGAAGAAGTGGCTTGAGAAATCGAAATACAAACCTGAAGCTAATATTGAAAACCAACGTGCGGCGGCTAGTCCATATTTCTTTGATGACGGCTCGCCGAATCACGACACGATGGCGACGGTCGCAATGGATGCGAAAGGTAAATTATCAGGAATGGTCACGACGAGCGGGCTCGCCTTCAAGATGCGCGGGCGCGTAGGGGATTCGCCCATCATCGGTGCCGGGTTGTTTGTCGATGACGAGGTCGGTGCGGCAACGAGTTCAGGTGTCGGCGAAGAAGTTATTCGTATCTGCGGTACGCATACTGTGATCGAGCAGATGCGATTTGGCCGGACACCGGAACAGGCTTGTCGCGAAGCCGTAAACCGCATCGTGAAGCGCGATCCGGCGAAGGCGAAAGAAATTCAGGTAGGATTCCTCGCGCTATCAAGAAAGGGCGAGATCGGAGCATTCTCGATCGCGAAAGGTTTCACATATGCGGTGACAAACGAGCAGTATCCGAAAGGAAAAATGTTCGAAGCGAAGAGTTGGTTCAGCTAAAGAGTGAAAAACTAAAAGTGAAAAACTAAAAGT
>JANMUW010000324.1:0-1541 GCA_031392105.1 Acidobacteriota bacterium
CGAATCGATCAACCTTCAGGCCCTAAGAGCAATGTACGGCGGTGGAGCCAAGCCGGAACAGACCACCATCCAGAATGACGATGAGAATAACGACATTCTCCCTCCCGAACCGGCCGGCTCCAACGGCATCGCGATCGCCCCAAAGAACACGACTGGCAAGAAAGCGCTACTGCTTATCAATCCGCACACGTCATTCTTCTTTCGCTCTGAACTTCAAATGACCAGCGGCGAAGGCCTTAACGCGTACGGTGCGGCCACTTGGGGACTGTTCTTTATCTATCACGGATTTAACGAACGACTCGGCTGGATGCACACCTCAAGCGCCGTTGATGCGATCGATGAGTACTCGGAGACGATCATCAAAAAAGGTGATAAGTATTTCTACAAACACGGCACCTCGGAGCGTCCTGTGACCGTATCCGTTATCAGGGTCCCGCACAAAACGCCCGCTGGCATTGTCGAAAAGATCATCACGGTCTATCGAACCCATCACGGCCCGATCGTCCGCAAGGGCGACGACGGCAAGTGGATCAGCGTCGCACTAATGCACAAACCGGTCGAAGCTCTGACGCAATCGTACACGCGAACGAAAGCTAAAAATTACAAAGAGTTCAAAAAAATAATGGATCTCCACGCGAACTCTTCGAACGCGACGATCTATGCCGATGCCGACGGCAACATCGCGTATTTCCATCCAAATTATATTCAGCGACGCGACGACAAATTTGATTGGACAAAGCCCGTCGACGGCAGCGACCCCGCGACAGAATACAAAGGTTTGCTCACGACCGACGAGTCGCCAAACCTCTTCAACCCCGCAAGCGGCTGGCTTTACAACAGTAACAACTGGCCATGGTCCGCCGCCGGCCCGAGCAGTCTGAAGCAATCTGATTATCCAAAGTACGTCGATTCCGGAACCGAATCCCCGCGCGGCCGGCATGCTATACGCGTTCTCGAAAATAGAAAAGACTTCACTCTTGAAAAGCTCCGCGACGCTGCTTATGACAGTTATTTGCCATGGTTCGAAAAACCCTTGCCCGCTTTGATCAAGGCATGGGACGCAGCACCCGCAAGTGATCCGTTAAAAACAAGAACGGCGGCGCAGATCGAAGTCCTCCGCAAGTGGGACTACCGCTGGTCCGTCGATTCCGTCCCGACTTCCCTCGCGATCTTCTGGGCCGAAGATCTGCTCCGACGCGTGCTTGCTGACGCTCGGACATCCGGCGTTTCTCCGTTCGATCATGTCGAAACCATAGCAACTCCCGAAATGATGCTCCGATCTCTGGCATCGGCTTCCGATAAACTCGCAGCCGATTTCGGCAAATGGAACACGCCGTGGGGCGAGATCAATCGTTTTCAGCGGCTGACCGGCGACATCGTCCATCCGTTCTCCGACGCCGGCCCGAGCATCCCTGTCGGGTTCACGTCCGGCAATTGGGGCTCGCTTGCGTCTTTTGGTGCACGTCCGACGCGGAACACGAAAAAATGGTACGGAACCAGCGGCAACAGTTTTGTGGCAGTGGTCGAGTTTGGCAAAACGG
>JANMUW010000353.1:0-2213 GCA_031392105.1 Acidobacteriota bacterium
TGAAAAGAAAACGTCCGTTTTTGGAGAGCGTGCATTTTTACTTATCTTGGCGGCAACGGTTGTCCTTTGGCTGTTCGAGCCGGTGCATAAGATACCGGCAGCCGTGATCGCACTCGGTTCAGCGGCGATTCTATTTTTGTCCGGAATGCTTAAGAAGAAAGATGTTTTGCGAATAGACTGGTCGACTCTTCTTCTAATTGCAGGGGGCATAACGCTCGGTCGGCTTTTAGAGCATTCCGGCCTCGTAAAAGAGATCTCGGAAAACGTCCCGTTCTCCGACCTGAATATTACCCTGAGCCTTTTTGTGATTTGTTTCGCAAGCGCTTTGCTCTCGGCAGTGATGAGCAATACGGCGACGGTCGTATTATTGATACCGCTTGCGACGGCGATAATTCCAGCACCCTCGACGGCAATACTGGTGGCGATCTCGGCATCGTTCGGCATTCCATTTGTAATCGGCACGCCACCGAACGCTATGGCTTTTGGCGAGGGCGGTGTGAAGTTCGGCGATCTGTTTTGGCCCGGGTTGTTACTAATGGTCGTCGGTTGCCTGATAGTGAGCCTGACCGGACGAACGGTCTTAAATTACGTGGGGATCCCGTGAATTGTAAGATTTCGTTTAATCGGACGCAGGTTAATCGATTGCAAGGTGAGTAGGAGTGGGATAAGCGGAAAACTTGCAAATGGAAATCTCGTCGCCGTAATTTGTAGATTATGGTCGACGGCGGTCGCCGCTGAGAGGTTCAAACCGGAGCGGCGCCCGGCGGCCTGGAAGTGAGACCCTCGAAGAATACAATGGAGACCCCAATGATGACTGCAACTGTACTCGCCCGGCAATCCGACGTATCGCTTTATACGGTCAGGCACTACACTCGCATCGGCCTACTGAAGCCCTCGCGAAATACGCAAAACAACTACAAGCTCTATCAGCAATCCGACGCCGTCCGCGTGCGCTTTATCAAAGCTGCCGGAAATCTCGGGTTTTCGCTTTCGGAGATCGCGGACATTTTAGGCGAGGCCAAACACGGGAATTCGCCGTGTCCGATGGTGAGGGAAATTATCGTCCGCCGCATGAAGGAGAATGAGCGCAAGATCAAAGACATGCAAAAGCTGCAGAGAAAGATGGGAAACGCTCTGAAAGACTGGTCGGAAATGAAAAATTCCATGCCGAACGGCGATTCGGTTTGTCATCTGATCGAATCGGTTGGGACTGATGCGAGATAGCCTTTGACCTGACCCCTGCTGACAGGTTGTAGAATTCATCCTGTCGTTAACTTTAGACGACGAGGTATGAAGAATATGACACGACAACAACCAGAAACCAGCGAAACGTTTATCGATCCGATCTGCGGGATGACGGTGGACCCGGTAACCGCGGCCGGCAGTTTCAATCACGACGGGAAAACCTATTATTTCTGCTCTGCCGGCTGCATGCAAAAGTTTATTGCTCAGTCGCAGGGTGTTCCCGCAAGCGGCTTTGTCGGGATCGGTCGCGCGAAAAAGGAAACAGTTTCGCACGGGGACATGGTGGCGGCGCCTGGAGCCGAGTTTGTCGACCCCGTTTGCGGAATGTCCGTGGCCCCTGAATCGGCGGCCGGTAAATATGATTTCAAAGGCGAGACGTATTATTTTTGCTCGACGGGCTGCCTGAATAAATTCAAACAGAATCCAACAAGTTTCCTCGACAAGAAGAAGGAAGAAAAGGTTGCGGCTGCGGGTGAGGGTGTCGAATACACTTGCCCGATGCATCCGGAAATTGTCCAAATCGGGCCAGGCAGCTGTCCGATCTGTGGAATGGCGCTAGAGCCGAAGGTCATGACTCTCGATGACGCGGTCGATCCTGAGTTAATGCACATGACGCGGCGATTCTGGATCTCGACTGTTTTGACGATCCCAGTTTTCGCACTGGCAATGGGCGAGATGCTGCCGAAGTTTCACGAGTTTATTTCGCCGACATTCTCCATCTGGGTCCAATTTGTGTTAGCGACACCTGTGGTCCTTTGGGGCGGATTTCCCTTTTTCCAGCGGGCGTGGGCGTCCGTCAAGAATGTCAGTCCCAACATGTTCACGCTCATCGCCATCGGCACGGGAGCGGCTTATCTGTTCAGCTTGTTCGCCTTGTTTGCACCAGATCTCTTTCCGCCGTCGATGCGCAGCGAACACACGGGATTGATCCCGGCATATTTTGAAGTCACGGCGGTGATCACAACGCT
>JANMUW010000367.1:0-18879 GCA_031392105.1 Acidobacteriota bacterium
CGCGGTTCAGTGGCATTCCACCAATTGATATTCCGCTTTCCCGAAGTAAGTCGGTATGGCAAAGCACGTCGTATCCAAAGCGATCTTTGGCAAAGATATTCGTGACGAGGTTGCCCCTGTAAGTAAGCCAGTTATCCGCAAGCTTCTTCGGACAAAGTACAAGTACAGAACGGTTCCGCAGCTCGTAGTACTTGATCACAGCCAGTGCAGTGAAGGTCTTGCCGAGGCCAACGCTGTCGGCGAGGATGCAGCCGCTGTAGGTGTCCAGCTTGTTGATGATGCCGTTGGCGGCGTCACGTTGGATCGGTCGAAGAATTAGTCGAAGGAAAATATCTGCGAGAAAAACCTCTCGATCCCGTCTCAGAAAAAGACGAATGGAATGAGATCCAGGGCGAAGATTCCCTGACTCCGGATGGCGAGCAGGGTTTGAAAGATGTAAAGAGTCTTGCCGAAGGTGAAGACAGCGAAGGAAAGCCGTACAAAGATTATTAAATGTTTTCAGTTTTAACCGAACCGAATTATCCAAAGGCCGCGATCGGTCTTGAGCGTGAAGCCGTAACCGCGCTGGCTCTGCAGAAGGAGGGCCGTGGGCAGTTTGGCATCAAGCAGGCCGCAACGATCGAGTTACCGTCGAGGCTGTTGACGCCGAGCTTTGTTGAGCGGAATATCGCAAGCCCGGAAGAGCTTCGCGTACTTCTCGAAGAAGCCGTTGTATCCGCAGGTCTCTTGAATCAAAAGAACTGGTCCGTCTCACTGCCAAGCAACACGGCCAGGACCGCGATCCTGACGATGGATAACGGAACGACGGCGAAAGGGGAGACTGAAGATATCCTGGAATGGAAAGCTGAACAGAGCTTTGGCGCTCCGGCAGGCGAGCTTCGAATTACGCGGCATAAGATCTCGAATGACCGTGAAGGGAAGTCACGCTACTTTGCCACCGCCGTAAAATTATCGGTGATCGACGAGTACGAAACTATTTTTGAAAGTCTTGGATGGACAGCAGGTCTGATCCTGCCGCGTGCGGTCAGCGAGACTCGCTGGCTAATGGGCAATGCCACAACAGCCGCCGACTCTCTTTTGCTAAGCTCACAGAACGATGGCTTCACGGCAATGCTCCTACGCGGAGACGAACCGGCGGTGATCCGCACCGTAACGTGTACGGATCGCGAGCGCGACGACGAGATCTATCGGCTTCTAATGTTCTACAACGACCGATTCGCCGATCCGCATGCGGGTGCTCCGCTGGAAACCCTGCTTGTTATCGGAAAGGACTTCCTGCCGCCAAAGATCAAAGAAATATCCAACGATGCACTCGGTCGGACACTCAGAGTACTGGGCGCGGAGGATGTCGGGCTGAATCTTCCGATAGGTGGGCTGACTTTTGACGATCTCGCGGCTCCTGCGGGCCTTGCCTCGTTCGGCTGGCGGTAGACCGCCAGTCGGTTCCAGTAAGATCTCGGGTGTACCTCGAAATGATGTCGAGAATTGGCTGACGCCCGATATTGGTTGCGCGGTGAAACATTTTCACAGAGAATACCGTAATAACCGAGCATCATGGCCACACCCGAAGCAGCATTCGAAAACCTAAAGGATATATCGGACCTTGAGCTGATCGCTTCGGCGATCCGTGGACGCGAAGCCGGTTTTGAAGGACTGGTTCGACGCTATCAACGGCCAATCACCGGATATATCTTTCGCATGTTGGGTGATTACGACGCATCGCTAGATGTTTCTCAGGAAGTCTTCATAAAAGTCTACAACTCACTTTCCCGTTACAGCTCCGAATACAAGTTTTCCACCTGGCTCTATCGAATCGCTCACAACGCAGCGATCGATCACATGCGCCGGAATTCGGTTAGCCCCCAGAGTCTCGAAACCGAAAACGCCGACGGAACGTATCAACTTCAAATCGAATGTCCAAAGCCTTCACCCGAACAGGATCGGGAGCGAAGCGAATGGCGGACGGAGATCGACAATGTCGTCAAACGCCTCCCTGGAGCGTATCGCGAGTTGATCTTACTCCGGCATTCTCAGGATCTGAGCTATGACGAGATCGCGGACGTTACAGGCTTGCCGCTTGGCACAGTTAAGAATCGACTCTTCCGGGCGAGAGAAATGATGAGAGAGATATTTGTCGAGCGGGGATTTAAGGGAATATAGCGAGGAATCAATATGAGTTTTGACATGCAATATCGCCCGCAGATGGCTTTGCAGACGGCCGACGAAAAGCAGATGGGGTTGCTTCTCCACCTCTCCCAGCTGGCGAACCTGGTCGTCCCGCCTGCCGGAATAATCGCACCGATCGTGATCTGGCAGTTGAAGAAGGACCAGATACCTGCCCTCGATGCTCACGGAAAGATGGTGACGAACTGGATCATCTCCTCGGTTATTTACTGGGCGGTCAGCTTTGTCCTTCTTTTTGTTTTTTTCCTCGGGTTGATCCCGATGCTCGGATTGATCATCGCGGGAATTGCGTTTCCGATAATTGGAGCTCTCAAGGCCAACAACGATGGAGAGCTTTGGGAATATCCTTTGACGATAAAATTTCTGAAATAGATCTGGATAGAGATGGAGCTTGTAGAGAGGAAAAATAAAATAGCTTGTCCGTCGCCGTCACTTTCGGCATACATCGATGGCGAGTTGGCTCCTAGTGAGGAGTTGGAGCTTGAGCGGCACGTCTCGGGTTGTCGGGTTTGCACCGATGACCTAAATTTGCAGAAGAGTATTCTGAACGCTCTCGACTATTCGCTGGAAGATGATAATAAGATCGAGCTTCCAAAGGATTTCACCAGATCGGTCGTTGCGAATGCGGAGAGTCGGGTTAGTGGGCTTCGGCGTCCGCATGAACGACGAAATGCGGCGTTTATTTGCACGGCCTTGATCATCATCTCGCTCTTTGCCCTGGGAAGTAACGCGGAAAAAACTTTTGTTGCTGCGGCAGCGATCGCTGACAAGGTCTTCGCGGTTCTCGCGTCGGCCGGGCATTTCTTTTATGACGTTGCCCTTGGTTCCGCAATTATTTTCAGATCGCTTGCCTCGAAGTTCTTATTCGAATCCGGGGCTAGCGTCCTGGCCTTCCTCGCACTGTTTGTTTTGTCGCTTTACGTATTTTCACGGCTGCTGGTCCGTTTTCACCGTACCTAGTTTGCTCCGGTTCTAAAAGTGACATACTCAATCGCCTCAATCTCGATACCAGCCACACGAAAGCCATTCGATCTTAGGATCTGTGTAGCGGCCGCGGTACTGATCCTGACCGGAGCAGTTTTCTCATACGCACAGATATCTGTCTCGTCCACGGAAACCTTCACTGTTGACGACGCACCGGATCAGGAAGTGGTCAGTTACGGCAAAACGGTCATCGTCAAGAAACGTGCTAAAGGTGTATTAGCCATCGGCGGAGATGTCATCGTCGAGGGCCAGGTCACGGGTGATGTGGCGGCGGTGGGCGGTTCGGTGATCCAGAAAGAGGGAGCTTACATAGGAGGCGATGTATTCGCCGTTGGCGGGGCCTACAAGCCCGAGAGCTCAAGTCCGCTTCGCGAGGAAGGTAGGGAGACGGTCATGTACGCGGGTTACGAAGAGGAGATCCGTGATCTGTCGCAGAATCCTTCATCATTATTCTCTCCGCACTTCTCACTGACCTTCCTCGCCCAGCGTATCCTGTCCGTTCTTTTCTGGTTCGTATTGTCACTTGGATTGGCGACGATCGCCCCCGGTGCCGTAAGCCGCGCCATCGCGCGATTTCAGTTATCCACTTTGAAAGTTATAGCGATCGGCGTAGCGGCATTTCTGGCCACAACCATCGGCGTTATCGGGAGCCTTAGACTGCTCCCCGATCCCCTCGGCGTTATTTTCGGGATCATGGCGTTTGCGATGCTCATGCTCTCCTACGTATTTGGCCGCGTGGCCTTGAACGTGAGTGTCGGTAAGCTTCTGCAGAAGTATCTTCTTGGCGAGAAGAACAGTTCTGAGACCTTGGCGATCTTGATCGGTGTCGTCGCGTGGACGCTGGTGCTTTCAATCCCGTATGTTTGGACGATCGCCCTGTTCGTCCTGTTTTCGGCTGGCCTTGGGCTCGTCCTGACCGCTCGCTCTCAGCGCGGCTGGCAGGCCCGGTGATCAACCTAACTTTAGTGCTGACAAAAATTTACATTTAAAGTAAAACCCCAAAACGCAAAAATACGTCTTAAATTGTTCGAGGCGACGCTCGTTTTATTGTCGTACGCCGAGCTATATTATTTACAAGGCTTATGAATTTACGCACTTTACGTTTGGTCGGACTTACTTTTGCGCTATTAGCCGGAAGTGTCCTCAATTCATTTTCGCAAGCTGTTTCGATGAAACCGTCGGTTGTTACCGGCGACGTTGCGTCGATTGTTAGCGGAAAGATCGTCCTTCAAACAAAGGATGGTGCGCTTGATGTGATCCTGAACGACAAGACCGAATACAAACGCGTGCCGCCCGACAATCCGTCGTTGAAAGCCGCAGTTGCTTCGTCCTTAAGCGACGTCGCTGTCGGAGACAAACTGATGGTCACGGGGATCTTTCCGGATGACAGGAAGACACTGCCAGCGCGGTCGGTATATCTGATGACCAAATCAGACATCGCCCAGAAACAAGTCAAAGAGAGTGAGCGATGGGCGACAAAAGGAATCTCGGGGCGTGTCGCCGCGGTTGACCAGATCACAAAGCAGATCAAGATCGATGTTCGCGGTTTGGCTAATACGACCTCAGTCGTCCTCACTCCGAAAGACGGGGCGAAGATACTTCGCTATGCTCCGAATTCGGTTAAGTTCAGCGAGGCAAAGAAGAGTTCGGTAAATGAGATCCAGGCCGGTGACATGCTTCGCGCATTGGGCGATAAAAGTGCAGACGGTGCGAGCTTTGCTGCGGAAGAGATCGTCACGGGCGCATTTCGAACCGTGGCGGGAACGGTGAAGACGGTCGATGTCGCAAAGAATGAGATCGTCATCACAGATTTGCAGTCCAACAAAGACGTCACGATCGGACTTGGATCCGCGTCGGTAATGAAGAAGTTTCCTGAAGAGATGGCGCAAAGGATGGCCGGACTCGCGGGCGGACAACCAGGAGGTGCCCGTCCGGGCAGTGGAGCCGGACCTGCCGGACAGGGTCGTCCACAGGCGAACGGAGCTCCGGCAGGCGGTGCACCGGCAGGCCAGGGCGGATCTGGACGTGGAATGGGCGGTGGAGGTGCGCGGGGAATCGATGACATGCTCGAGCGCTTCCCGAATATTACCGCGGCCGATCTGAAGGTCGGTGATAAGGTCGCAGTCTCGAGTACCAGGACCGACACGCCGGAGCGAATTACCGCCATTAAACTTCTTGCCGGAGTCGAGCCGTTCTTACGCGCTGCGCAGGCCCAAGCCGCGAGCGGCGGACAACGAGGGCAAGGAGCTTTGAGTTTGGATATCCCGGGCCTGGACGGATTTGGCGGACCCTGATACCGTTCGCAAGATCATGGAACCTGGTAAGCAATTATTCGTGAGCTATTGATACGTTTTTATTTTGAAATGACGAAATTCTTAAGACTGTTTATATTTACATTATTATTTTCTGTCTCGGCGTTTGCCCAGCAGAATGGAAGCATCGGAGGTCAGGTTCAGGACACGCTTGGATCCGTTGTCGTTGGTGCGTCAGTAACGGTAGTTGCCGCCGATGGCAAAGAGAAGATCGCGACGAGCAATGCGCGGGGTGAGTTCGCCGTCACCGGACTGGCTGCGGGGAAGTACATTGTCCGCGTCAAAGCCGCGAACTTTGCTCTCTATGAAAATACTGAGGTCGAAGTCACAGCCGGCCAGCGCGAAGAACTGCTCGTGCCGCTAACCGTCGAGGGAGTCGAAGAGCAGGTCGACGTTTCGAGCAGCGAAGGTGTCTCGACCGATCCGCAGAACAACGCGGGTGCGACTGTGCTGAAAGAAAAGGACCTCGAAGCGTTACCTGACGATCCAGACGAACTCGAGGCGGCATTGCAGGCGCTTGCCGGTCCGTCATCCGGCCCTAACGGAGGACAAATATACATCGACGGTTTTACCGGAGGCCGCCTTCCACCAAAGGAAGCTATTCGCGAGATCCGCATCAATCAGAATCCGTTTTCCGCCGAATACGATCGCCTTGGATTTGGACGAATTGAAATTCTCACGAAGCCCGGAGCGGACAAGTTTCGCGGAAATGCATTTTTTAACTTCAACGATGAGAGCCTCAACTCGCGCAATCCTTTTGCACCGAACCGCGCTGCCAGCCAACTTCGCTTTTTCGGAGGGAATGTTTCGGGACCGATTCAAAAAGGGAAGTCGTCGTTCTTCCTCGATATAAACAATCGCGACGTCGACAACAATACTGTAGTCAACGCGATCATTCTTGATGACGCGCTGAATCCGGTTTCCTTCCAGCAGGAGTTTCAGGTGCCGAATCGCCGCTTCTCGATGAGTCCGCGTTTTGATTTCGCTTTGAACGACAAGAATACGCTTGTCGCTCGGTACAGCTTTTCTAAATCCTCGGTCGATAATCAGGGTATAGGAAATTTCTCGTTACCGAGCCGGGCTTACTCGACAAAAAATGTCGAGCACGAAATTCGATTGACCGAGACGATGGTCATTAACCCGACGACGATCAACGAAACACGTTTTGAGTACGATTGGGAAAAACGTGAACAGACGGGCGATAACTCGATCCCGACGGTCAACGTCTCGGAAGCTTTCACCGGAGGCGGTGCTCAGATAGGTTTGAGCTTCAACCGGGCGAATACCTGGGAGTTGCAGAATTACACGACGACGTCGGTAGGAAAGAATTCGGCACACGGATTAAAGTTCGGCGTGCGGCTGCGAGGAATCCATTTCACCGATCGGTCCGAAAACAACTTTGGTGGAACGTTTACTTTTCCGGGGATCTCGGAACGCCGGATACCGGTTGGCTGCGAGCCGGGTGTCGACGATCCTTGCCAAGTCATCCCGGCAGTCAGTCCACTGCTTCAGTATCGCCAGCGGATATTGTTGGATCCGGATCCTCGCTATAACTTCAGCCCGACGCAGTTCCGCATTACAACGGGCGACCCCGATCAGGAAGTCTCGCGAACGGATCTCGGACTCTTTGTGACCGATGACTGGCGCGTGAACCAAGGTTTGACCCTGAGCTTCGGCTTAAGATACGAAAATCAGACTAACGTTAGTGACAACCTAAATTTTGCTCCGCGATTTTCGTTTGCCTGGTCTCCGGGTGCCGGCGGTGCCCGAGCACCGAAGACCGTTTTCCGGGGCGGCTTTGGAATGTTCTACGAACGTTTCAGCGAGAATCTAACCCTTCAAACGTTGAGATTCGGCGGTGGCCCAGACAGTCAGCTTGACCTCATTGTCAGTGCGAATGAGACCGATCCCTTGCGGAGATCTGCGGCGTTGATGCTGCTGCAACAACCAGTATTCACTGTTGACGGCGTGACTAGCTCACCGACGGCGGCTCAGATCCTCGCGGCGCTTCCGCAGTCGAACACCATCCGCAGGACATCCGCCGAACTGAAGATCCCGGTCATGTCGCAGTGGGCCTTCGGCGTTGAGCGGCAGCTCCCTTCGCGTACAACGTTCGCGGCATTCTACATTGGTTCCCGCACGCAGAACGTTTTGCGGTCACGCAACGTGAACGCACCGGTCTGTGCACCGGCGCTCCAGCTGTTGAGCAACGGTTGCGTCGGAGCGCCGCGGCCGGATCCATCAGGCGGTAACATCTTCGAATACGAGTCAACTGGGACGCTTGATCAGAATCGACTGAACTTGAATATTCGTTCGGCGTTCAGACAGGGCTTCAACCTTTTCGCGAATTATACCTTTGGCTTCACCAAGGGCGATTCGGACGGATCGGGAAGTTTCCCTGGCTATTCGTACGACCTCGACAGCGAGTTCGGCCGATCGTCTTTTGATGTTCGCCACAACTTTGTCATCGGTGGAAATTTCACACTCCCGTGGAGCGTCTCGGTAAGTCCGTTTATCATTGCAAGCTCGGGCCGGCCGTTCAATATTACGAGAGGGTTCGATGCGAACGGTGATTCACTTTTTACCGAGCGACCGACGTTTGGTCAGCTGGCGGAGGCGTGTGCTAGGTGGGGTGTCACGGCCACGTACTGTGATGTGGCAGATGAGGATCCGAATTTGATAATTCCACGCAACTACGGTCAGAGTCCTGGCTTCTTTTCTGTCAACCTCAGGCTGGGTAAGAACTTCGGTTTTGGAAAAACCGATCAGGCGGTTGCAGCAGGTGGTGCTCAACCCGCTGGTGGACAGCAGGGCGCCGGCGGAATTGCCGGTGCAGCTGGTGGTCAGCGAGGAGGCGGTGGTGGTCGCGGAGGCGGTGGTGGCGGCCGTGGCGGCGCAGGCGGTGGAGGTATGTTCGGAGGATCTGAGGTCCGAAGGCCGTATAACCTAAACCTCGGGATAAGCTTTAATAATCTGTTCAATACCGTGAACCTTGGAACTCCGGTGGGCAATATTCAATCTGGCCGGTTCGGGTTGTCAACGTCTACCAGCAGTGGGTTCGGCGGCTTTGGCCCGGGCGGTGGCGGTGGCGGTGGCGGTGGCGGTGGTTCGGCCAATCGTCGAATCGAGTTGCAAGCTCGGTTCAGCTGGTAGGCCGCGCCAAATTGGTATAAATTTGGGGGAGACAGAGATCTATGAAGCCGGATCTTTGTCTCCTCTTTTGCTGTCAAGACTATGAAGACCCTAATACTCGCCGTCATTTTATTCTTGTTCGGGGCAGTTTGCTCGAACGCACAGTCCGCCGAGAAGAAAACGGCCGGTTCACAACCCGCACCGGCGCAGACTCCTGGTACAGCGAAGTATGAAGCGGAGATCGCACTCGCGAAACTCGCGCTTGTGGCGCACGGAGGCGAAAAGTTACGGTCGATGAAGACGCTCATCGTGCGGGGGGCCGTGGACATCACGACATCTGCGTTCAACCAGAAGATCCCAGCCACGTTCGTCGTGGTAATCGCGAAGGAAAAATATCGATTCGAGATCGCCAATCCATTCCAGCCTGTCAAACAGGTATTTGATGGCGTTAATACGTCAACTACGATCCGAGGCGGAATGACGCTTCCTCCCCTAACCAGAATTGGCTTTCCGCTGTTGTCGATGGTAGGGGAGCCTGGATTTGTGATAACCCCTCTGCCAGACGCGAAGAAGAAAAAGAAGGGATTCCGTATGACTTCACCGGAAGGTTACTTCACCGATTTTTACCTTGACGAGAAGACAAACCAGATCAGAGGTTACGAATCAACTTACGAAGTCGGAGGGCGGAGTTGGACTTCCTCAGTTGAGGTGGACACGGTTAGAAATGTTGACGGCGTTGTGGTGCCCGACAAATATGCTCAACGCTTCGACACGGAACAGATCACTATATATGCCGATTTCAAGACGAAGGAAATCCTGGTCAACACCGAAGTCGCGAACGACGTATTCACATTCGAGTAAATGGACCGCTACTTTGCAAAGCGGCTATCCTTCCACCAATCGATCGTTTTCCGAAGGCCGTCTTCCAGGCCGATCAGCTTTTCGTAACTCAGCCACTCAACTGCACGTTTGTTGTCTGCTTGGGAATGTTTGACGTCACCTCTGCGCTCGGGTAAATACTCAACTGCAACGCCATCTCGGCCGGTTATTCCTTTTAACGTCCCAAGAAGCTCGTTCAACGAGACTCTCTCACCGTTGGCCACGTTCATCACCTGGCCAACGCCAGAGCTGGTTTGAGCAGCGCGTATGTTTGCATTGACCACATTCGCCACGTACGTGAAATCACGACTTTGCTCTCCGTCACCGTAAATCACCGGAGTCTCGTTTTTCATCAACGCGTCGATGAATCGAGAGATAACACCAGAGTAGGTCGAAGACGGATTTTGCCGAGGGCCGAAGACGTTGAAGTAACGCAGCGAAAGCGTTTCCAATCCGTAAACCTCATTGAAAACACGGCAATAATATTCTCCCATCAACTTCGCCGCAGCATACGGCGAGAGTGGTTCGGGATTCATCGTTTCGAGTTTTGGAAGAGTTGGCTGATCGCCGTAGGCGGAACTCGACGCCGCGTAAATCACTCGCTTTACTCCGGCGTCTTTGGCGGTTACCAGCAAATTAAATGTCGCGTTTACGCACGCCTCGTGAGTTTCCCGAGGATTGTCGACTGAACGCGGAACGCTTGGAAGGGCAGCCTGATGAAAGACGACGTCGACGTCGGAGATCGCGCGTCCGAGCGCCACATCATCATTGAGATCTCCTTCGACAAACTCAAAATCTCCCGAGATCTCTTCCAGGTTTTCACGGTTGCCCGTCACGAAGTTGTCGATTATTCGAACTTTTGCGCCCTGTCTGATCAGCTCGTCCGCGAGGTTCGAACCGATAAATCCGGCACCGCCGGTGACAAGGGCGCGAGTTGTAATGGGCATATCGAATCAGGAGCCGGTATAAGTGAATACAGCAATACGTTATCGTCCAACACCGACATAATCGAATCCGAGCTCGCGCATGTCAGCAGGTTCGTAGATATTTCGCAAATCTGCGATCTTCGGAGATTTGAGCAGGTGTTTCACCTTCTCCATATCGAGGGCGCGAAATTGGTTCCACTCGGTAATGATTACCAGTGCGTCCGCACCGTTAATTGCATCGTACTCGTCCGTGGCGTATTCAAGGCCGTGCAAGAAATGCTTCGCCTCCTCCATTGCGACCGGATCGAACGCTCGAACGCTCGCCCCACGCTTAATGAGAGTGTGAATAATCTCAATGGCCGGCGACTCGCGCATATCATCAGTTTCCGGTTTGAATGAAAGTCCCAGGACTCCGATCTTCTTACCCTTCAAGTCTCCGACGAGACTCTCGATCTTTGGTATCATGGCGTCGCGTTGCCGCTCATTCGCTTCGATAACGGCATCGACAATTCTTGTCTCAACACCGAATTGATCGGCAACGGTCGTCAGGGCGCGAGTATCTTTAGGAAAACAAGATCCGCCGTAGCCCGGTCCCGGATGTAGGAATTTTCGGCCAATGCGATTGTCCATGCCCATGCCTCGAGCGACGTCATGAACGTCACAGCCGATCGCATCGCAGAGGTTTGCGACCTCGTTGATAAAGGTGATCTTCGTGGCAAGAAATGCGTTCGCCGCATACTTGATCAACTCCGCCGCTTCGAGAGAAGTAATGACTATCGGCGTCTCGATCAGATAGAGGGGACGATAAAGCTCCTTCATGACCTCTATGGCAGCGTCCTCGTTGCTTCCGATCACGACGCGATCGGGTCTCATGAAGTCGTCGATTGCAGCTCCTTCGCGGAGAAACTCGGGATTTGAGGCGACGCCAAAGTCCGTCGGTGTCTTGAGATTCGAGGCAACAAATTCGCGGAGCCATTTTCCGGTGCCGATCGGAACAGTAGATTTAGTTACCAGCACCTTGTAGCCATTCATCGCCAAAGCGACATCTTTCGCGGCCTGCTGGTAGTAACTCATGTCGGGCGAGCCATCTTCTTGTGGCGGGGTTCCCACGGCCAGGAAGACAACCTGCGCTTTCTCCACCGCCGATCCGATGTCGGTCGTGAAGTGAAGCCTGCCAGCTTTGACGTTTTTCTCGACGATCTGATCCAGTCCAGGTTCATAGATCGGGATAATTCCGTTATTAAGTTTGTCGATTTTTGCCGTGTCGACGTCAACGCACGTCACGTCGACGCCGAATTCAGCAAAACATGCACCGGTTACTAATCCGACGTAACCTGTACCTATAACTGCAATATGCATAATTCAATAAAAGATAAAGACTACAAATAAATTCGGTCTTGTTCAAACCGGAACGCCAAACAAAACTGTGCGGGCCATATTTTGAAAACATGACCCGCACTGATTACGAACAAAATCTTTTTAAGGATCGTGACTAACGAGTAGGACTGACGATTATAACACCGCCACCAGGAGTCGTTTCGTTGTTGCCGCCTAAGAGGATCGCCACACCCGCCACGCCCGCTGCTGCGAGGATGAGCCAAGGCCATCCAGCAACGCGAACCGGAGGAGCCGAATCCGGACGTAAGCACGGTTTGCAGCCTGTCTGCGACAGATTGCCGGCCGTCGCCGAAGTGCCGGCGGCGATCTGCTTATCTGAGCTACCTTCACGCATAGTTACAAGACCAGATGTCGTATCAACGTGAGTATGCGAACATTCAACCTCGACAATAAAATTGTCCGCTTGGGCCGCATCCGCGATTACGGTTGCGTCTTTGGTTGTGATCGTCGTTGCGACACCAGCCGCGTTCGAGACACGAGCTTTTCCTGAGGCAAGAATACCGACTATGCTTGATTCTGAAAAGTTCAGAACAAGGTTCGAGTCAGCAAGTACTTCGATCCTGCCAGTCTTGCCAAGGCTAATAACTGCGCTTGAGTCAGGCCCGGTGACGATCGTACTGCCTGACATAATTGTCGAGTTCGACACTGCGTTCTGACCATTTACCGAAACCTGTCCAGTAACCGTGATCTCACCTGTTAGGTCATTTGTTGCTGCGAGTCCAACCATGGAATACACACACAACACCGCAGCGGCAGTTAACGATGTAGTAATTTTACGAAAGCAAGTTTTGCCGAGCATTTGATTTAATATCCTCCTGTAACAATCCTTTAATAAATAACCTTTCCGAGCAGAACGAATAAAAGTTCTGCAATATCGGAAAGGTTGCAAACTCTAACGAGTAGGGCTGATCACGGTACCACCTTGGCCAATTTCGATGTCATTGTCACTGAGAGCCGTCCAAAGAATAACGACCGCAGCTCCTGCGAAAACACCACCCCAAATCCACCACGCTGCTCCACCGTCATCATCGTCGTCGTCTTTGTCTTGACGTCCGGCCGCGGAGACGGACTGTCCGGCCGCGAGTTGAACGGTCTTACCATTCAGTGTTTTGATATTGACGTTTTCAGCCGCGCCGAGAACCGACACCGTACCGGAGGTCAAATCGCCAAAAATGCCCTTGTCATCAAAAGTAAGGTTGAGCACCGTATTCGGTGCGAGCTCGATCTTGCCGAGCTTGTTCAGATTTACGACGGCGTTGTTGTCAGATGTAGTAATCGTGCTGCCTGAGAAAACCGAGCGTCCGCTTCGTGCGACTTCACCGTTAACAAAAACAAACGGGGCTTCACCGTTGACAATCTTTCCGGAAACCGCAAGTTCACCGGCCGCCTTTCCAGGGCCGGCCAAAGCAACCATCGAGTAAGTTGCGAGTATCGCAACACATAAGCACATAGAGAGTGCTTTGCGAATCCACAGTTTGCTGTTCATATCTCTCCTCTTATATCGCCCAAAATCAATAATTTCAAAAAATCAAACCTTTCAATCTTTTACACGAATCAAGGGTTGATGTCAATAAAAACGACCCTCGCAGTGTAAAAACTGGATAAAGAACCTGTTGCAGTGCTTATGAAACTTCTAAGCTAAGATTTGATAGATACTTATATCACAACCGAACAGCATTTCAAAGGTATTTTATTAAGATTTTTTGAAGTTCGGATCTTTGGGTCGGATCAGGTGGCGAAACCCGATTGGAAAAGCGATCGGTTCAGGAAAATGCCCCGATCGGACTGATGCCGCACGCTAGTAATTTTTGGCAAAGTCGTAAAATGCGACCTGCTTTGCCTGCGGGGGGTAGTTTTTGCTTTAATTGTGACACCTTCCGAATTACATTTAGGAGAAAATCGTAATGAAACTTCGTGCAATCGCTTTCTTTTTCTTTCTTTCTTTTTTGCTCGCATGCGCGAGTCCTCCAAAGGACCAGGTATCTTCGACAACACAACCTGGGAATGCAGCGACTGATCCGAACAAGAAAATAAAGATCGGTTTCGCGATGGCGACTGTCAAAGAAGAGCGGTGGCAGCGCGACCGGGATGCCTTCGAAGCCCATTGCAAGAAGATGAATGTGGAGTGCGTCATAACGGTTGCCGATAACAATTCGAGCCGTCAGGCGAACGACGTGGATAACCTTTTGACCCAGCAAGTCGACGTCCTGGTGATCGCTCCGCAAGAGGCGACCGAAGCGGCGGCGATGGTTGAAAAGGCAAAGGCTCAAGGCGTTCCTGTAATTAGTTACGATCGCCTTATAAACTCGGACAAGATAGACCTTTACATCTCCCATCAGGTTCCGGTGATCGGGCAAAAGATCGCCGAATACGCACTTCAGAAAGTGCCGAAGGGGAACTATGTAATGGTCTACGGTGCTTCGACTGACAATAACGCGCACATTATGAAAAAGGCACAACTTGATGTCATCCAACCCGCGATAGACCGAGGTGACATCAAGATCGTTGGTGACCAGATGATCCCTGACTGGAAGAACGATCTAGCGCTAAACTTTGCGGAGAACAGTCTCACAAAAGAGGGCGACAACATACAGGCGTTTGTGGTATCGAATGATGGAATGGCCGGAGGCGTGATCTCGGCGCTCGCGAAGAAGGGCCTCGCCGGCAAGGTTCTCGTCACGGGCCAGGACGCCGGTCTGGAAGCGCTCCAGAACATCGCGGAAGGAAAGCAAACGATGACGGTCTATAAACCGATCATCCCCTTGGCCAGTCAGGCAGTAGAGGCGGCGATCAAATTAGCGAAGCACGAACCTTTAACTACCACACCTTTCAAGAACGACCGCATCGGCGGGAAAGAAGTGCCAGCGATATTGCTTGAGGTAACCGTGGTCGATAAGGACAATTTGATGCAGACGGTCATCAAGGACAGCTACTCCAAGTTCGAAGACGTTTACCGTAACGTGCCGGAGGCTGAGCGGCCAAAACAGCAATAGAATTTGATGGCCAACGACTACGTTCTGGCTGGCGACGTCGGCGGGACAAATCTCAGAATAGCCGCAGTTTCCAGCGGCGGACGTGTCTTATTTCAAGTCAGCGAGCCGACCCCGAAATCGGGCGAAGCGGGCGACCTGATAGACGCTGCAGCCCGACTTGCGGAAGCGTGCATCACAGGCGGCGGAGGCGGGCAACGTCCCCGTTCGTTCGGCCTCGCCCTGGCGGCGCTGGTCAACGCGCGCGAAGGCCTTATTTTGAGCTCTCCGAATCTTCCCGAACTAAATGATCTGCCACTCGCCCAAGTGCTGTCGGACAGATTGAAGCTGAATGTCATAGTTGAGAACGATGCCACCGCTGCAGCCGTGGGCGAACACTGGCTCGGTTCGTCGAAGGACGTCGAAAGTTCTGTCTTCGTTACTCTCGGAACGGGCGTCGGCGGGGGATTGATTCTCGATGGGAAAGTTTACCGAGGGATTGATGGTACGGCTGGAGAGATCGGTCACATCTGCGTTGAGCCGGACGGCCGTCCGTGTCCGTGTGGCAGTCACGGCTGTGTCGAGCAGTACTCATCAGCTACGGCCATAGCCCGTATCGCCGGCGAACTGTCGCGTCAGGACTCGACTTCCTTATTGAGCGGACAAGCCAAGCTAACATCCAAGGATGTTTTTGACGCGGCTGCTAAGGGCGATCCTGTTGCGCTCGAAGCCTTTCGCACGATGGGGCGGTACCTGGGGATTGCTCTGGCTGGGCTCGTGGATGTGCTAAATCCTGAACTAATCGCCATCGGCGGCGGAGCTGCGGGAGGTTGGGATTTCTTTATCGAACCCGTCCGGTCGGAGATTCGCGCCCGCGCGTTTAAGCATCCAGCCGCCCGGGTCCAGATCGTCCGAGCGACACTTGGCGAACGAGCGGGCATCCTTGGAGCCGCGCGCGTCGCTATTGACTCGCTTGCCGAGTCTGCACCCTCCCGATCTGTGATGCAGCTTGAATAAAACGCTGTCTTTGTTTATACTCTCTCTTTCCTGCAATGCGTGGGACGTGTTGGGTGGGTTTCGTGCCCACTTTTTATTTTGGTTTTAAAACGATGCAGCGGGATCCGATAGCAGAGCGAATTGACAAAATAGCTGCCCACGCCGCAGAGGAAAATGGCGTCGAGTTTGTACACTCCGAGATCGTCGGTTCCAAACGGAATATGACGGTCCGGATATACATAGACAAACCTGAAGGCGTAACGCTCGAGGATTGCTCCACGGTATCGCGAGCGATCGAAGCCAACATCGATGCGGATGATTTTATCCCTTCGCCTTATGTGCTGGAGGTTTCATCTCCCGGGCTTGAGCGGCCTCTTTTCAGTATTCAGGACTTTGAAAAGTTTGCGGGGAAAAAGGCAAAGGTAAAAACGTCGGCCGCGATAAACGGCCAGGCTAATTTTAACGGCCGGATAGAGGCAGTTGAAGGTACGGAAATAGTTTTTGAAGACAAAACAAAAGGAACGATCCGCATTCCGTTCGGCAAAGTTACGAAGGCGAACTTAAGAGTCGACCTTTCGGAAGAATTTAAGAAGAAGCGGTAGCTGTTGGCAGCTCATGCGGTTTGCATTATGACATCATCGATTGGACAAAGTATTGAAGCATTGTGCAGTGAACAAGGGCTTGATCGTGACATGGTCATCGAAGCGATGAAGGACGCGGTCAAGGCGGCGGCGCGCAAGCAATTCAGAACTCAGGACAAAACTGGGGATAATATCCAGGTCGACTGGAATAATGAAGAAGGCGCTATCGAGATCTCGCTGCAGAAAACCGTTGTCGAAGAAGTTGAGAACGACTCCGCCGAACTCTCTCTGGTAGAAGCTCAAGAGCTCGCGGGAGACGAGATCGAGATCGGGGACATGCTCCAGATCCCTCTGCCTCAGGAAGAGATGGGGCGGATCGCGGCCCAGACCGCAAAGCAGATCCTCGTTCAAAAAGTCCGCGAAGCGATTCGCGAAAAAGTTTACGAAGAGTATATCGATCGCAAGGGCGAGCTTATCAACGGAACAGTCAAGCGATTCGAACGCGGCGATATGATCATCGATCTTGGAAATAACCTCGAAGCGATCGTTCCAAAAAGGGAGCAATCTCGCGGAGAGATGTGGAACCAGGGCGAGCGCATCCGTGTCGCGATTGTCGACGTAACGAAGGATCAAAAGGGCCAGCAGATCAAAGTCTCGCGAGCTTCTTCCGAACTGATAAAGCGTTTGTTCGAAATGGAAGTGCCTGAGATTTACGACGACACCGTCGTTATCAAGTCCGCTGTTCGGGAGCCTGGTGACAGAGCAAAGATCGCGGTAGCGTCGAATGAAAAGGATGTCGATCCGGTCGGCGCGTGCGTCGGTATGAAGGGTTCGCGCGTTCAATCGATCATCAAAGAGCTTCGAGGAGAAAAGATCGACATCATCGAATGGTCGGATGAGCCGTCTGTCTTCGCCGCCAACGCGCTTTCGCCGGCCAAGGTTTCCCAGGTTCGAATCACTGATATCAACAAACGCAAGATGGAAGTGATCGTCGCCGAAGATCAACTGAGTCTCGCGATTGGCAAGAAGGGACAGAATGTGCGATTGGCGACCAGGCTAGTTGGCTGGGATATCGACATCGTCAGCGAAGAGAAACTGAAGAAGGAGATCGCACTTCAGATGGGCAAGATGATGGCGTCGGGCGAAGCCGTGCCGTTGTCAGTTCTTCAAGGCGTCACGCCTAATCAGGCTGAGACCCTGGCTGAAAAGGGAATTGAGGATGTCGAAGCTCTGGCTGCGACAACTGTAGATGACCTCGTCGAATATCTCGACGTTAGCCTCGATGAAGCCGAGACTATATTGTCGTCGGCAAAGGCTATAGTCGAAGCCCGAAATCAGGAAGTCGCGCCCGCCGGCGACGGTGAAGCGGACGCCGAATCTGACGTTGCCGGCACAAACGCCACCGTCGATGCTGACGCGGAGAAAGTGGACGTTCCGACCGAGCCGGTTTCCGAAAGCGCGGTCGACGCTGATGTGGTCGCCGAAGAAAACAGCGATGTTGAAGCGAGTGCTGTAACTGAAGCCGAAGCCGAAAGTTCGCCGGCGATAGAAACCGAAGCGGAGCCCTCTCTTGATGCCGAAACCGAAACTGCTGAAGCAGCCGCGGATTCGGATGTCGAGGATGCGGAAGCGTCGGTGGAGAGCGCGAGCGAAGAACCCGAACAGACCAAAGAGTAGGCCATCTGAGCGGGGATCCCGGGAACGGGAATTTTTTAGAGACTATTTATGCCGATGGGTAAGAAAATCCGGATCTATGATCTTGCACGAGATCTGAAACAAGACGCTAAACGCGTGATGGAAGACTTGCGCCGCGAAGGCGCGGATGTAAACGTTCCGTCCAATTCAGTCAGCATGGAGTTGGCTGAGAAGGTGCGTCTAAAGTACTTCCCCAAAACTGAAGTTGCCCCTAAGCGCGGGATCAAGGTAATCAAGGCCACGAAGAAAACTGAATCCGACCACGCTCCGGAAGAAGTCGTCGAGCCGGTGGAAGCTCCTACCGTCGTCGAACCGATTGAGGTCGAGGTCGAGGTCGAAATGCCGATATCGGTGGAGACTCCAGACGAAGCTCCGGCACAGATCAGAAAGGTTTTGAAGAAGAAGGCGGTCGAACCCGTCGTCGAAGCTGAGCCCGTAATTCAGGCAGAGGAAGCGGAAGTTCCGGCCGAGGCTGAATTGGAGGTTCCGGCTCCGGAAATTGAACCATCACCCGCTCTCGAGCCGTCGCCGGCACCCGGACGAGTGCTGCGTGCAGGCGGCACCCAGATCAAACAACTGACCTTGACGCGGGACGCTCTGCAAAAGGGAGTCAAGCCAGGAGAACGGGTCGTAAGCGAGGCTCCGACTCGTACGGGCAAGCTCGATCCAGCAACGACCGAGGCTGGTGCCGGGCGTGATTCGCGAGGCCGTCGAACTGAACTGCGAGGTACGCCGGGCGAAACTTCTACGCCCCAATTGAACTACACGCCGCCGGCTGACCAACGACGACGTCCCGGACGTTCGGGCGGGCGCAAGGGTAAGG
>JANMUW010000397.1:0-3065 GCA_031392105.1 Acidobacteriota bacterium
CCGCGTGTGGCTCGACCGCAAATTCCGCGACTGCCAACTCGAATTCCGAAGCGCAGATCGTTGATGTCACGACGGTCCAGGCGACGATCGTCCCGATCCCGACATATATCGAAGCGACCGGAAATCTTACGAGCGACGCTCAGACAGACGTCGCTCCGGCGGTCAGTGGAAAGATCGTCGAAGTAAATTTCGACATCGGCAGCTATGTCTCGCAGGGCAGTGTTCTGTTAAGGCTCGACCCGCGCGACGCGCAAATTCGCCTTGAACAGACGCGAGCGCAAGTTGAGCAGCAACGGCAGGCGGTCCAACAGGCTGAGTCGAACGCCGACCAGGCACTCGCTAATTTGCGTCAGACTCAGGCGAGACTTGGCGTCCGGGACGGCGAAGTATTTCAGATCAAAGATTTCTCGCAGGTGAAAACTTTTACTGCTCAGCTCGAACTAGCTGAAAAGGAATTGCGGCGGGCTGAGCGATTGCTCGAAACCGGCGACGTGTCGAGATCCATCTACGATCAGCGCAAGTCGCAGCGGGACGCAATCATCGGGCAGCTCGACGAAGCCCGCTCGAACGCCGCGGTAGCGATCAAGGCAATCGATACGGCGAGAGCTGCCTATGAATCGTCGCGCAGCGCGGTGGGTGTCGCGAGAGCGGCTCTCGGAGCTTCGCAAACGCAGATCGACGCCGCGCAAAAAGCGGTGAGCGATACGAGAGTCCTTGCACCGATAAGCGGCTACGTCGCCGAGCGAACTGCGGACGTCGGCGAATATATTTCGCCGAGCACTCCCAACTCGAAGATCGCGACAATCGTGCGGACATCAACGCTCCGGGTTCGCATCGACGTTTCCGAGCAGGATATTGCCAAGGTTGCGACGGGACAGGGCGTTTCGGTCCAAACCACTGCGTGGCCGGATCGCAATTTTGCCGGTGTGATTGTCCGGATCGCGCCAAGCTTGAACGCAACGGCCAGGACGCTGACTGTCGAAGCCGAGATCCAGAATGTCGACGGACTTTTGAAACCCGGCCAATTCGCTACCGTTCGCATTACGCAGTCCAAGCCGGAACCCGCGGTGATGGTTCCGGTCAAAGCGGTAAAGACTGTGGGAGATGCGAATTCGGTTTTCGTCGTAAAGGATGGAATAGCCCGCGAACAATTTGTTCAGCTTGGGCTGCTCGAGAACGACCTGATCCAGATCAAATCCGGCGTGGTCGAAGGTGACATGGTCGTGACCAGCGATCTGAGCCAGCTCGTGGATGGAGTTTTTGTAAGGCAATAGATCTTTAGTCCCAGGTCTCTAGTCCCAGAAGTCCCAGTATGTAACTGAGGTTGTGAGGACAAGAGACCTGGGACTATTGGGACATGGAACTAGGGACTAAAAAGAGTTATGCAGTGGCTAGCAGAAATTTGTGTAAAGCGTCCGGTTTTCGCGACGATGCTGATCCTGTCGCTTGTCGTCGTTGGATTGTTCTCATTCCTCTCCCTGGGTGTAGATCTCTTTCCGAAGATCGACTTCCCGACGATCACGATCACCGTCCTTAATCCCGGTGCGTCACCCGAAGAGATCGAGACCGAGATCACCGAAAAGGTCGAGGAAGCGGTCAACACGATCAGCGGCATCGATGAGCTTCGATCGACATCGGTCGAAGGTATCTCACAGGTATTCGTGGCGTTTGTTCTCGAAAAGGATGTAAACGTCGCTGCCCAGGAGGTCGAGAATCGGGTGCAAACCGTTATCCCGAATCTTCCCGATACCGCCGAGCAGCCAACCGTTCAAAAACTCGATACTGATGCTGCACCCGTACTTCGTATCTCGGTGTCGGCTCCGACGTCACTTCGCGAGGTAACCGAAATCGCGAAGAACCGTATCAAAGAACGTATCGAATCGGTCAACGGTGTCGGACAGATCACCATCATTGGCGGACAGGAACGGCAAATAAACGTCTGGGTCGATCCGGACAAAATGCGTTCGTATAATGTCACGCCGGCTGAGGTCTCGGCGGCGCTCAGGATCCAAAACATCGAGTTTCCCAGCGGCCGGTTGGACGAGGGACAAAAAGAAACCAGTGTCCGCACGATGGGCAAGATTCAAAAGCCTTCGGAATTTGACGACGTAGTCGTCGCAACGCGTGGCACGTATCAAGTAAAGATAAAAGACCTCGGTTACACCGAGGACGGAGCCGAAGAGATCAGATCCGAGGCTCGCCTGAACGGCAAGCCGGCCGTCACATTGATCGTCTCCAAACAGTCCGGCCAGAACACGGTCGCAGTCGCCCACGAGATCAAAGAACGCCTTGCGGAGATCACCGGCGATAAGGAAAAGGGGATCAAGGGAACGCTGCCGCCGGGATTCGAATTGCGGATCATCGGTGATAACTCGATATTTATCGAGAACTCGCTGCACGCCATCGAAGAGCACTTGGTTGTAGGGTCACTCCTCGCATCGATCGTCGTCTTCCTGTTTCTTTGGAATTTCCGCGCCACGGTTATTGCCGCGTTAGCGATCCCGACCTCGATCGTGTCAACTTTCGCGCTGATGTACGCGATGGGCTACACGCTGAACTCGATAACGATGCTCAGCTTGACGCTCATGGTCGGCATCGTCATCGATGACGCGATCGTTGTTCTAGAAAATATTTACCGGTTCATAGAAGAGAAAGGCATGGATCCTTTCCAGGCGGCGATCGAAGGTACGCGCGAGATAGGCATGGCCGTCTTCGCCACTACTTTGTCGCTGATGGCGGTGTTCGTTCCGATCGGCTTCATGCAAGGTATCGTCGGAAGGTTCATGTCGAGTTTTGGCTTGACTGCTTCGTTCGCCGTAGGCATTTCGCTTCTTGTTTCGTTCACGCTCACGCCGATGCTGGCGGCGCGATTGATCAAGCGTCCGAAGTCGAAGCTTGTCGGGGAAGAAGAAGTGCCGACTTCAAAGTCTCATGCCCCGAATCCCGAAGAAGACGACGACTTGATCGAAGCCCGAGATACTGCGCCTGATACTGAAAATGATTCGAAACACACGAGCTGGTTCAGACACGTTGACGGCGTTTACACCTGGCTGCTTCGTTTTTCG
>JANMUW010000023.1:0-11556 GCA_031392105.1 Acidobacteriota bacterium
CGTACTCGCGCTTGGTTCGCTGTTTTTCGCCTTCGGCGGCAGCATTTTCTCGAGCAGCCCGAAGATCACGGTTTCCGTATCACCGACTCCGAAGCCTTCGGCAACGGTTCCGACGAATCCGAACGACTTCAAGATCCCGTCGCAGAATGAGCAGGACTTTGCGTATGGTACGACGCCGATAGTTTGCTGCGGTGTCTCACCGGGTCCGGATCCGGGCCGAAACATTTTTGCGTTCTACGAGCCGCCGGAACCCACCCCATACGTTCCGACTCCGCTGCCGACGCCGGCTCCGGCAACGCCGACGCCGACGCCGCTGCTATGGATCGCTGCGGTAAATCCGCAAAGTGTCTATGCCGGCTCACGTGGGTTCAGGCTTGAGATCAGCGGCGAGCGCCTTGTACCGGAAGCAAAGATCTACTTCAGTCAGAACGAGGTCCCGACGAGTTTTGTAAACGCGCAGAGGATGACCGCTGATATCCCGGCTTCCTTTATTGCCGGCGAGGGTCCGCGACAGATCATAATTCAAACGCCTGATGGCAAGAAGTATTCGAATGCGATGATGCTGAATGTACAGGCTCCTCCGAAACCTGCATTCCAGTACATCGGCATGATCGCCCGCACGCGAAGCAACAACGATACGGCATACTTCATGGAGCAGGGGCGCCAAACGCCTCTCAGTGCCCGGTTGAGCGACGTCGTGGGCGGACGGTTTCGCCTGATGAGCATATCGGCTGACGAGACGGTGTTCGAAGATGTCAGCCTCGGCTTCAAGCATAAGATTCCGCTTTACCGGCCGGCACCGGGAACAACAACCGCGCAACCAGCTCGTCCCGGATTTCAAGGCGGCGAGACATACGTTCCGTTTAATCCACCGAGCCCGAACTACCAGATCCAGCCCGGGCAAAGCATTCCCGGGATCCCGGACAACATACCGCGTTACGTTCCGCCCAACGCGAACCGCCAACCGACCGACAAGAAGGACCAGGACGACGATGAAGACGGCGACGGTAAACCATAACGTCAAGCCACGTGGCGAAAGCGGCATGACGCTTATCGCGGTCATGATGATAATGGCGATCTTCGCGATCGCCCTTATGGCTGTCGCTCCGTCGGTCCAGTTGGAAGTTCAACGTGAGAAAGAACTCGAATCGGTTCGTCGGGGAGAAGAGGTCGCTGATGCGATCCGGCAATACGTGATCCACTACAACGGAGCAAAACTGCCGGAGTCGATCGATGACCTGCTCGAAGGCCTTCCCCAGGGAACTAAGAAGAGAATGATTCTTCGGCCGTCCGCGGCGACTGATCCGCTAAGCGAGGATGGGAAATGGCGTTTGATCAAACCGGAGCCGAAAATAGTTTCCGCGTTTGCCAAGCGGGTGCAGGTTTACAATAACGGTCTCTTGCCGAACAATCCGACACAGCTTCTCGATCGGTACTCGATCCAGCTTCTCGTAAACCTCAACACCGGAACCGAAGACGAAACTGATATCGTCGACGAGGACTTCGATATCACGACAGACAATCAGCCGTTCATCGGCGTCGCGAGTCAGAGTCGAAGCAAATCGATCATTGCGTACTACGGGATCGAAAAGCACTCCAACTGGATCTTCACACCGCTATTCCGTGGAACTGGAACGACAGTAGTTAGCAGCGGTGCTGCGATGAGCACTGGTGCGGCGGCTGGCACAGGCGATACAAGATAAGAGACAAGATCAATTTGTGTATCGGCCCGCATCGGATGAAGTTTCGATCGCGGGCAAAAATCTTCACCCGCCATGGGCACGACTTACTGATAATCGAAAACTATATTCGCGAACGCCTTGATCCCGACATCGAGGCGACTGTCGTCGATCACAAAATCAGGAGTGTGATGTGGAGCAGCGGTCTTAGGATCCTGCCCTTTTTTCATTCCGCCGACCATGAAATAAAAAGCCGGCGCCTTTTCGCCAAAGTAAGAAAAATCTTCGGCACCGGTTACCCATTCGGCTTCCTGCACATTTGCCGTTCCGGCAGCCTTCTGCAGCGAAGGAAGCATTTTCTGAACTAAGGCGGGCGTGTTGTATGTGACAAGCGTTCTTGCCTCGAAGGAAACTTCAGCCGACGCGCCCATACTTTCGGCGATCCGTTGCGAGGTGGTCCGGATCTTTTGATGCACGTCTTTCTGCATGCCTGAGTCGAGTGTGCGGATCGTACCCGCCATCGTAAGTTCCTCGGGAATTATGTTCTCGCGAATGCCGGCGTTTATCCTGCCGACGGTGATGATGACGGGTGCTTTCGGAAGGTCCGATTGGCGCGACACGATCATCTGCAGGCCGATATAGATCTGGGCAGCGGCGGCGATCGGATCGGTGCCGAGCCACGGATATGCTCCGTGCGTCTGCCGCCCCTTGACCTTGATCGTGAACCAATCGGCGGCGGCCATCACCGCACCCGATTTGTATTTGATCGTCCCAGCTTCGGTTTGAGCATTTACGTGAATTCCAAAGATCGCATCGATCTTCGGATTGTCCATTACGCCTTCCTTTACCATCAGCGATGCACCGCCTTCTTCACCGACAGGTGGCCCTTCCTCAGCCGGCTGAAAGATGAAAACGACCGTGCCCTTGATCTTGTCTTTCATTCCCGCGAGGACCTCGGCGGTCCCCATCAACATCGCGACATGGGTGTCATGTCCGCATGCGTGCATCACGCCAACTTTTTGCCCGTTGTATTCTGCAGTTTCCTTCGAAGCGAAGGGAAGTGCGTTTCTTTCTGTGACGGGGAGTGCGTCCATGTCCGCTCTCAATCCGATCACAGGTCCCGGCTGCGCTCCTTTCAAGATTCCGACGACACCCGTCTTCGCAACTCCGGTGCGAACTTCAAGGCCGAGCTTCCTCAAATGATCTTCGACAAATTTTGCGGTCTTAGTTTCACGATTAGAAAGCTCGGGGTACTGATGAAGATGGCGTCGCCATTCAACAACCCTCGGCAGTACCTTTGCCGTCGCCGCGTCGATGTCGCGGCTCACGTCGATGGCGAAGACAGGAACAGTTAGCGCCATCAGAACACAAAGTGAGATCAGGAATCTTGTCATTGTTTTTCTCCGGGAAAAAAGGGTGAGGCTATTGTATTCGGGGATATCGATAATACAAAAGAGAGGTGGGCCGTTCTACGTTTTAATTTTGCAGAAAGCGGGGGCAAGCCCGCCTTCCGGACTTGCGAATGTTCTCCCAAGCGAGTCTATCCTGGCGTGAGAGAGGCGTCCGAATCATAGCAACATTCGCAGGTCGGGAAGGCGGGCTTGCCCCCGCTTTCTCCGTGTGTTCATTTCTTCGCCGACTGCATATCCGCCACCGCTTTTCGAAGTTCCGCCATGGTCGTCACTGTTCCGTGCACGGGAATGATCTTGTCGACCGTAAGTTTTGCCGAATCGATCCAGCGGAGAAAATGCGCGGACGTGTCATTCGCGATCGGGTAGTCACCGTTTGCCGGACGATTGATGAGATCGCCTTGAAAAAGTATTTTCTCGCCCGGCAGATAGGCCACGAGCATTTCCTCGGCATGCGGGCCGCTACCGATGTCGATGATCTCGACAGTCGTAACACCGTCCGTGAGAACTCGTTTGCCTTGTGTTATGGGTTCGATCTTTAGCGGCTGCGGGTTTCGAGTGAGTGCGTCGGGGTCGATCGTAAATTTACTCTTCGCCACTTTTTCAAAAAAAGCTTGTTCACCCGGAGACGCGATCAAGGTCGAGCCCTCGGCGATGTAGCGACGCAATCCGCCGGCATGATCATCGTGATGATGCGTGACGGAAACGTATTTGATCTGCTTACCGGGAATCGTCTTCTTGATCGCATCGATGGCGCGGTTTGAAACTGCGTCGCCACCGGGCGTCTCCATTACGAATATAAAATCTTTGAAACCGACGAACATTACCGTGTAACCGCCGGCGAGTACCGTGTAGACATTCTCACCGAGCTTCGTCACGGGATCGGCGTTCTGCGGCGCGGGCTTAGCCTCCGTCATCCCAGCCGGAGCCTTAAACATCGCGGCATCCATCGTCGTGTTGAATGCAAGCTGTTCATATCTCAATTCTTCATTCAGCTCGCCTCCGACCCGAGCACTTCGGCCCGTAGCGATAGGAACGCCATTCTCGGTCTTGTATCCGGCGAAGATGAATTCCGTCACGACATCTCCCATGAACGGATCCGTTCCGAGGATCTCGAATTTGGACAGCAGGTTTGTCGTGCCGTCGAAGTAAAGAGCGATCTCGGCACCGTCCTCGTTCGAGTAACTCACAACGTTGTGAGGCCGACCGCTAAAGTCCGCCCGTCCGAGCGAACGTAAGCGCGACGCTCGATCGAGCGCGTTGACGACAAGCATCTGCGGGACGTAGCGCAATCTCTGCCGGACTACAGCGGGCTGCATGCTCGGGCGAGGAGATGTGGTCTTGCGCACGAAGTCATAGAAGAGACCGTCCGTCCCTTCCACTGCGAATCCGTTGTGATAGCTGAATCCGCCTGGATAACCTCCTTGCACGATCTGGTTCATTCGGTTTCCTTTCAGATCGACCGCAATGTCGATTCGATACGGCGTCCGGTCGGAAGTGAACGGCTTCCGGCTCTGATTGCGCTGCACCGTGTCACCGACAGCTTTGAGAGTCACATTCTCCATCGCCCGCAGTTTTTCGACGCCGCCATATGCCGCGACAGATCGATCGAGAACTTCTCTCGCTTTCTGATACGAATCTTGCGTTACGGTTTGGGCGGTTGCCGTAGCTGCGAAAAAAATTGCGATGACGAAGAATAAGGTCATACTCATAGAAACACTCCTGGTTCTTTGTCGGAGAATCGAATCACTTTGCATCAAAGTAAGCTCCACGCGCGAGGTTGCCGGCCTTCAGATTCTCAAACGCGACCGGCAGAGAAGGAAACTTAAATAGCTCGGGACCCTTCTGTACCTGAAAATGCAGGTGCGGCCCGAACGCGTCGCCAGACGCACCGATCAATCCGATGACGTCACCGCGTTTCACCGTCTGGTGCCTGGAGACGCGGACCGATCCTTTCTGCATATGCATCAACGCCGTGAATTCTCCGTTACCGTGCGAGATGACAATGGCGTTCCCGGCGGAAGCGAGCATCGGGTCGGGAAGTTTAGAAAATACATCTTCCGGATTCGCACCGGGACCGTTATCGGGAACATCATTCCGCGCGTAAACGACAACACCGTCGGCGGCTGCTATCACCTCTCGTCCCCATGTTGCATACGCATTGAGGTCCTCCGAGTCTTTCAGCATCGCTGCATAGTTTGGCGTCAAACCCATTACGTCAAGCGCGTATTGGTTGCCGTAGCCGCTGTGACCACCATTGTTCCACATGCCCTGACTAATGACGCCGGGGCCTTTCATCGGGAAGATAAAACTTGTCTTTTGCGAATAGTATCGGACCGATATCTGCTTCGTAAGTTTGAGCTCGGTGGTATCCGGCAGGATCAGGCGCAACGTCACGCGCACGCCGTCGATCTTCCAGTGGATCGGCATCTGCGGGAAGTCATATCTCAGGTCGAAGATCTCATCCCTCGCATACGCGCGGCGAAGCGAATGTTTGGGGACCTCCTTGCCGACCGAGAAATTTCGTCTCCGCATTCCCGCCAGTGTCGACTCAGGAAGGATCGTTGTCTGCACGACGGCTCCGCCGGACAATTGTTCGACACGAGACTCGATTGGCCGAATCCCGTCGCGACCACGCTTGTCCGCCAGCACGAGATAGAACGTCCAGCTCTCGGTTGGCAGCTTACTGATATCCGGTAGTTTGTAAACGACGTCCGGCACGACTGAAAGTTCAACATCCTGAGCTTCGATCCCGATCGTGATCGAGCACGTCACGAAGAGCGACGCCAGAGCTAGGAACAAAATACGGAACGGTCGATTTCGCATGATCTTTTTTTCGTCTAATTGTTATTCGGGCTCGGACCCCTGATCGTTTCGAAGAGCTCGACCAAAATACGTCCGAGCGGCTTGCCGAGATCCCGACCCACGCTTGTGTTCACCTGTACCGCGATCGCGATCTTTTGTTCGGGAAAGTACATCATGTCGGTCAGATAACCGGGAAAGAATCCGCTGTGTCCGTACGATGTGCCCGCCTGGGTTCTCCGAATGATCACACCGAGTCCGTACTTCGTTTCTTTACCGAGCATCGGAGCCGCGACACCATCGAGTACCTGCGGGAGCAGCGACGCATCGTAAGCTTTTCCTTCGTACATAAACTTTGCCCAACGCGCGAGATCTTTCGACGTCGAAGCATAGCCGCCGCCGGTCCACTCGAGCTGCGGGTTGATGACGAACTTTCCGTTCTCGATCATCGCATCTTTGCCGCCGAACGGATTGCCCGCTCCCGCGTAACCCTGGATCACGCCCTTCATCACCGGGCCTTCCTGCGGGATCGTGTCGGAAAGTTTCATTGGCCTGATCAAACGCCGACGAGCCTCGTCGTAGAAACGTTTGCCGCTCACGCGTTCGATGATCATTCCTAGCACGATGTAGTTCGTGTCGGAATAGTCCCATCCTTTTCCTGCTTCAAATGGCGGCTTCTCGTCAAAGAGAAAGGCTAGGCGCTCTTCCGGCGTCCAGACCTTCATCGGATGCTCGGTTAAATATTTTGTGAACGTGTCCTTGAATTCGTAGCGAACGAGGCCGCTTGTGTGGTTCATCAATTGGCGGATCGTGACATCCTTCGCGTTGGGCAGGCGAGAGAACCACACCTCCTTTCCGAGATACTTTTCGATCTTGTCGTCGAGATCAATCTTGCCTTCCTTCACCAGCTGCATCGCCGTCGCCGCGGCAAACGTTTTGCCGACGCTGCCGGCGAGCATTCGGTCATCGGGCTTCATCGGTGTCTTAGCTTCACGATCGGAATAACCGACCGCTAAGCCAAACGATGCACCATCGGCGAGAGCGACCCCTAGCGTCGCACCCGGAAACTTGCCCGCCTTATGCCATTCATCGAGCTTCATCTGAAGCTCTTTTTTCAAAACGTTCGTGCCGACCGCGGCGACCGGGCGCTGAGCAAGAGTGGCGGGGACAATAATAAGTAATAGAGTAAATGCTAGCTTTGAAAAATTCTTGTTCACCATGTTACTTGAGGATGGTTAATGTCGGTGTCTGTCTGTGTATTCCGTGTTGTCCCGTGGTTAGTTCAAGTCATTCCCAACCAGGATTTCTTTGCGTCTTAGCGTCTTTGCGGGATACACCGCGCTCGCAATCTCTAACGATGATTTTTCCCGCAAAGTCTCAAAGCGGCAAAGTCCGAGCGCTTTGTTGCTGAACAGAATTGTTGGAGACTGACCTGCTTCAGCGGCGAGCGTGGAGGTGTTTGTGGATTCGGCGAAGTTTTGAACAGTGAGAATGAGAACAGCAAAAATAACTTTGTACTTCATCAGATCAACTCCGGAAACTCTTAATTCGTGTCAGTAGGCCGGCCGTTAAGGAGGGCACGAATACCTAACGGCCGGCTACCAACACGCCTTCATGCTGTTTCCAGCACGATATCAAAAACGACATGCTCGTACTTTGTCCGTTGACCGAGCGACGAATGACGAGGAAACGAGGATCAATAAAAAACTGCAGGCGATATTTCTCGTTATGCTTTCGATCACTCCTGCGATGGCTTCGGCAGCGAAGACTTCATCGATTTTTCCTTTTCAGTGCAATCGGCGGGATTAATGGTCGATGCGCCGTTGGCGATCTTCCAACCCGCATCCGTGCGAACGAGGTTGAACTGATTGATCCCGCAATGTGAAACTTTGTCGCCGATGAAGAAAACATACCGGCCCCAAACCATTGCCCAGTCGCCAGAGATTTCGACGTTCGGTGCGTACATCACTTCTTCGACCGCGTCCGCTTTCGTGAAAAATTTAGTGAACGCTTCGCCGTTGATCACATCAACGCGAGTCTTACCGTCCTTCAATTTTCTTACCGCCACCAGTTGGTTCTCGGCGGTTCCCGTTGCGAGTATCCCGGCCGCATTCGCGGCTCGCATCTGTGCGAATAGTTCGTTAACGACGCCGAGGGCAGCTTTCTTGTCATCTGCGGCCTGCCCGAATGCAGCGGCCGAAAAAATCATCGCAAACATTGTGATAAAAACGATTCTTTTCATAATTCTCCTGAAACAGTTTTACGTAACAATTTTTTGAGTCCATTGGACTATCGTCCTAAAATACTCAGGTTCGACTCTTGGAAAATCCCATCCCTTATCTTTTCGGACCAGGTTGTTGCCGTGGTCCACACCCGGCAAGATCTTTATCGTGATCTGTTTGTTTCCGGCTTTCGTCTGGAGCCGTTCGATCACCTCCCGGCTTTTTTCAACCGGCACGACCGTATCCCGATCGCCCCAGACAACCAGTACCGGGAGCTTCACGCTTTGCCAGATAAACGTTGGATCGAAAAAGAGCAACTCAAGCGCCCCGGTCGGCGGAATCTCGCCGGCGAGCTGCGGCGGAAGTTCGGCCGGCCCAAACCAACGGGCGCCCTTATTCGCGATCAACTCCTGCGAGATCGCTGCTCGCTCTCGCTGATACGGTTCGTTGTTGATGATCTTTCGATTCAGATCGTAGAGCTTGCGACGCAGAGCCGACGCCTTTTCGATCTCTTCATCCGACATCCCCATGCTTCGCATCACGCCCGCGCGGTGATAGATGCTCTGCTCAGCCGGCGTGACAGCAGCGACACCGGTCGCGATCACGAACGCAACATCCCGCGATCTGACGGCGGTGAGAGGCGCGATCCATCCGCCCTGACTGTGCCCCATAACTCCGATCTTTACTGCATCGATATCGGTTCGCAGTTTGAGCAGGCGTACGCCCGCGATCGCGTCGTCGGCGAGATCTTCCATGCTGGCGGCGCGTGTGTTGCCTGTCGATTTGCCGGACCCGCGTTTGTCGTAGATAAGAGCCCCGATCCCCGCTTCGGCAAAGCTGCGGCCCACCGACCGATAAGCTGCACCCTCGTTGGGCATGCTGCCATGCGTGATGACGACAGCCGGATGCCTTCCGCCTTTTGTCGGAACCATGAGCGTCCCGGCGAGTTTGACGATCCCGTTCGCGAACTCGACCTCTTCTTCGCGATAACTACGCTCCGGTCTCGTCGAGCGCTTCATCGAAAAACTTCCGTCAACGCCGAAGCCGGCCCAATTGCCCGAGAAGATATCGCCTGTGACAGTCCCGTCGAATACGATCGGATTGCCGCTAGGCTGCGGCCGCTCCAAGCGATACCCTCCCGCCGTGCGTTTGACGGGGAAGGGAACGTCGGGCACATCAAGATCGAGAAAGGTAATAGCGGTTTTTAGTTCTCCGGCATGCCCGGTTGCATTCAATTCGATCCGCCACGTCATACCGTTGCGTTCCACCGTTCCGGTCCAGAAACCGGAGATCGGCTCACCCGAATCCTGCGCCGAAAACGGTGCCGCAAACAGCAGACACGATAGGACGAACGCGATTGAACGGCGAAGCACCTGCATCTACGTCTGCTCCGTGAATTTGATCTTTGGCATCTTTGCTTGCAGCGCCTTCGCTCCTGCCTCGGAGACTTTCGATTCTCCGATCAGGAATACTTCGAGTGCCGTAAGCTTCTCGATCGACGCCAGCCCGGCGTCGGTGACCGCGGTTCGAAATACGCTGAGCTTGCGTAGATTTCCGAGCCGCTCGATGTTCTTAAGCCCTTCGTCGGTGACCCTCGTCCCGCCCATGAGTAGCGTTTCGAGCTCGGTCAGGCCACGCAAACTGGCGAGTCCTTTGTCGGACATGTTCGTGCGGAAGACATTCAGAAATTTCAGTTTTCTGAAACCACTCAGGTGAGCAACGCCTTCGTCGCCGATCGGAGTAACCCGCAGATCGAGCCACTCGAGCTCAGTAAACTTTTCCAGGTGTTTTAGATCGGCGTCCGTAATCTTTGCGTTATTCAGATCGACTTTAACTACCTCGCGGTTCGCATTGAACTCGACCTTTCCGCCGAGCTTCTCTATCTCGACCGCGGCGCGCTTTTCTTCGGCTTCCAGCGAGCTATGCATCCTCGGCGCGATCTCGTCGAGCCATCCGTTCAGTTCGCTCTGCGGGTACCACTTTCCCTTTAGCATCACACCGGCCCGATTCTCAGTCGCTGAAATATTCTCAAGCGGATTCGCGTTAAGCAGGATCAGATCCGCGCGCCGGCCAATCTCGATCGTGCCGACCTGCCCGATAGTTCCAAAGTACTCATGCGCGTTGCGTGTTCCGGCAGCGAGGACTGCGAAGTTCGACAACCCTGCGTCGGCGAGGGCTTTCAACTCGCGGTGCTGCGAAAAGCCGTAGAGAAACAGAAACTCCGGAGTATCCGAACCGGCCATGATCTTGCCGCCCGCATCATAGATCGCATTAATGAGCTTGTTGCGGAGATCGACCCAACGCGCTCTTTGCTCGAGCGAGATCGTATTCAAGAACCTGTTCTTCTTGTAGAAATCCAGCCACTGCTGTTGAACCTTCGACGGGTAGAACCGGAACTCCGGCTGTGCACGGATCGACTGCTCGCTTCGCGCGATACCGAACGTGTTCTTCATGAAATGCTGGGTCGGATTCACGTAAGGATTCGATGCGACAGTCTTGCGCGCGATCTCGGGGATCTTGCTTTCGTCCATGTAGTCGAAGCTCTTCCAGTTGTCGGGATTGTAAACGTAGATATCCGAAACCGAGCCCTTCATGGGAGCGTCGTCTTTCAGCAAAAGCTCCATGTATCCGTCGAGATGCTCGATCTGCTGTTTCGCTTTCCACGCACGCTCGACGCCGACGAATCGGCTGTCGGCGTGTCCGACGACGCGGATCTTGTGTTTCGCCGCTTCTTCAACCGCCGCTTCGTATACTTCGGCTTTGATGAACGTTGTGATCTTTATGAAGTCGTAGCCGGCGGCCTTAGATTTTCTAACTGCTTCGCGTGCCTCGTCCGGTGTGTTGACGACGAAATTATTTCCTTGCTCGCGCCCGGTGAGATGCGGGCTTGCGACGAAGATCGTCGGGGCCGCGATCTCGCCTTTTGCCGAACGTGCCCTGAGCTCAAGCAGCTCTGGCGTTCCGATCATGAATCGCACTGTCGTCACTCCGTTCGCGACCATCACGCGCAGCTCGTCTTCGGCGATCGAATCGGGAAACTCGCCGTCTGAAAGCAGGTGCGTATGCGTATCAACGAGTCCGGGAATGAGGTACTTGCCTCTGCCATCAACTCGGATCGCGTCTTTCGCAATATTATGAGTTTTTCCGCTGAGACCAATCTGCACGATCACTCCATTGCGGACAAGTACAGTCTGATTCGATAGGACGCGTTCGCGATCCATTGGGATGACATTCACCCATTCAAAGGCTATTGTCTGGCATAGCGCTGAAAGCGAAAAGATAAACGAGAAAACAAAAGTAAAAACTGCTCTGTTAATAATCGACCTCATGTTCATTTATTCCCCGCGGTGATGCGCTCGAAATTACCCTTCGCCGATGCTGCAAGTTGAGCTTCACCGTTTTGCTCGGCCATCTTCCATGCCTTTTCGTAGGTCTCGCGTGCAA
>JANMUW010000151.1:0-4356 GCA_031392105.1 Acidobacteriota bacterium
ATTCGTGTCGAATCGTGTTCACCCCGATGGCAAAGGCGATGTCACCCCGCTGCGTGCGAAGATCGCCACCGTCGCGGCTTCCGCGATCGAAGATATGCCGGTCGAAGCATTTCGATTGGCAGAGAGCATCTACGCATCGCAAGTCGCCGCCCAGATCCCTGCATTCGTTCAGAGAAAAAACCAGTTATCAGTTCCCAGTTCTCAGTTGCCAGTTGTGCCGAAGAACCAGACGGTCCTCAATGGAATTGACGTTCTCGAGAAAAACAATTTCAAGGAGCTCGAAGGCAAACGCATCGGCCTCGTTACAAATCATACAGGTCGCAACTTCGCGGGGAAGCCGACGATTGACGTTCTTTTCGAAGCGAAGAACGTAAAACTCGTCTCTCTGTTTGCACCGGAGCATGGGATTCGCGGCGAGCTGGATCAAGATAAGATCAATGACTCGAAGGACGAGAAGACGGGCCTGCCGGTCTACTCGCTCTACGGCGAAACTCGTAGGCCAAAGCCCGAGCAACTCAAAGAGCTCGATGCGATCGTCTATGACATCCAGGACATCGGTGCACGGTTCTACACTTACACCGCGACTCTCCGCAACGTGATAGAGGAAGCGGGAAAATTGGGCAAACCAATTTATGTGCTCGACCGCCCGAACCCGATAAACGGGAACGCGGTCGAAGGCTCGCTGGCGGAGGAAGACAAGCTTTCCTTCATCGCCGCGCACACGATTCCTGTGAGATATGGGCTTACGATCGGCGAGCTCGGAATGATGATGAACGCCGAGCGGAAGATCGGAGCTGACCTTCGCGTGATCAAAATGGATAACTGGTCACGGTCGATGTGGTTCGACGAGACGGGCCAGACCTGGGTCAATCCCTCGCCGAATATGCGGTCGCTTACTGAAGCGACACTATACCCGGGAATCGGTTTGCTCGAGACGACGAACCTAAGCGTCGGGCGGGGAACAGATACGCCATTCGAAGTAGTGGGGGCTCCGTGGCTTGACGGGCAGAAACTCGCTAAATATCTGAACGAGCGAAATCTGAAAGGCGTGAGGTTCGTACCAGTGAGATTCAAGCCCAACGCATCCGTGTTCAAGGGCGAGGATCTGGGTGGTGTCAACATCATCGTGACTAACCGGAACGCTTTCGAGTCCGTGCGGACAGGGATCGAAATAGCCGTCGCGTTGCGAAAACTTTACCCGGCCCAATGGGAAGTAGACCGCTACGGTCGTCTGTTAGTGAACGCCGAAATTCTTGGCATGGTGAAGCGAGGCGAATCTGCCGACGCTATCGATGCCGCATGGCGAAAAAGCCTCGACGATTTTGAAAAGCGACGGGCACCGTATTTGCTTTACAAATAGTAGATTTAGAGTTATAAAAAATTCTCAGCATTCACTTTTTCGTAACAACTGTTCATTTCAAGGATTTAGGTAAGCGTCGTAATTTTTGTGTGTCGTAAACGATAACGAAAATTTGGATAAACTTCCGAAAACCTAAATTATTCTTATACCTGCAATCTTAAGTTTTGAACTTTTTGGAACAGGACGGAACACTATGACAAGCAAAAAAACATGGACCTCGATTATGCTCGCTATGGCAATCTCGCTTTGCCTGAGCGGCCTCGCGATCGGACAGGAGGTAACAGGTTCGATCGTCGGAACAGTCAAAGACGCAGCCGGGGCGGTGGTGCCGGGTGCGACGGTTACTATCACCGACCCGTCAAAAGATAATTTGGTGGTTCGAACGATTACCGCTGGCGACGATGGAGAGTTCTCCGCGCCTAACCTTTCGAGCGGCGTCTATGAGGTGACGGTCGAAGCTCCTAATTTCAAAAAGTCGGTGAACACGAACATCAAGGTCGATGTTGGCCAGCGACGAACTGTCGAGGTTGAACTTACGGCGGGCCGCATCGAGGAGACGGTTACGGTCGAGGCGGATCAGGTTACCGTCGACACAACGTCCGCGACGAGTGGCACGGTCATCAGCGGCGATCAGGTTCGTGAGATTCCCATTAATAATCGAAACTTCGTCCAGCTAGTAACGCTGGCTCCAGGCGTCACCAACGATCTTTCCGATCAGATCTACACGGGCACCACGGCCGTCGGCTTTGAGAACGGAAACTCGGCGACGACAGCACAATCGAGCCAGCCGAACACGGTCCAGATCTCGGTCAACGGGGCCCGTTCGAGCCAGAACACATTTACGGTAGACGGTGCGGACATCACCGACCGCGGATCGAATCTTACGATCCAGGCTTATCCCAGCGTAGATTCGATCGGCGAATTCCGCGTTCTCCGATCTCTGTACCCAGCCGAATCTGGCAGAAGCGGCGGCGGTCAGGTAAACGTTGTGACGCGCTCTGGAACGAAGGATTTCCACGGAAGTGTATTTGGTTTTGTGAGAAATGAAGTCTTCAACGCGAACGACTTCTTCAGCAATCAGATCGCACCTGTCGGGCTGAGTTCCGATGGTAAAGCGAAAAGAAAACCGTTCCGATACCTCAACGCCGGATGGACACTGGGCGGACCGGTCTACTTCCTGAAGTTCGGCGAACGCGACCAGGACGATGGTCATTGGGGTCGATGGGATAAGACATTCTTCTTCTTCTCGCAGGAATTCAGACGCGACCGCCGATCGCCGACACTTTTCTCGAGCCTTCCGTACACCGAACTGAGACAGGGAATATTCAGGGTTCCGATCTGTGTCCAGGCAACGGGAGCGACGTGTACCCAAACTCTTGCTGCAAATGCGACGACGCCGCTCTCGATCACGACTTTGCGTCCTATCAATCCAGTCGCTGCGCAATACTTGCAATACGTTTACGGAAACGTTCCGCTACCGAATGCGCCGACCAATTTCGCGAACCCAATTGCGGCAACGAACTTTACTCTTAACTACCCAACTCCGAACGAAGCGGACTTCGAACAGGAGATAATCAAGGTAGATCACAGCTTTAGCGAAGAAGTGAACATGTTCTATCGCTTTCAGCGGGATAAGATCCCGACGCTTGATGCGAACGCGATCTTTTCTTCCGGTTCGGGTATACCGTTCGTCTCGACGACATCGACAGAATCTCCCGGACGCACACACACGGTTCAACTCAATTACGTTGCTTCATCGAACCTTATTTTCGAAGCACGGTATACGTTCGGTTACGGAGCGATCCTAAGTAGTAATGTTGGCCTGCTGGCATTGGACCGCTCTCCGATCCAGCCGCCGCTGCCGTATCAGAATCAACGCGACCGTATACCCTCCATCTCATTCGCCCAGGGATTTACAAGTCTTGGCGGTTTTGGGCCGTATAATAATTTCTCGTGGAAAGGAAATATCTCGGGCACCATGACATACATCGCCGGCGATCACACGATGAAGTTCGGGGCGATGTATTCCAAGTATCGCAAGAACGAGAATGCTCTTGCCGGGGTCAACGAAGGCCAGTTCAGCGGGTTCAATACACCCGGTGGAACATCTGCCGTTATTCCAACGGGTGGCAACACCAATCAACAGATCTGGGCGAATTTCTTGATGGGAACCAATACTACCTTCACTCAAGCCCGGTTTGATTATACGGCCGACCTGCGGCAAAAGACGTTTGAAGCATTTGCACAGGACGAGTGGAGGATCCGTCGTAACGTGACCTTCTACTACGGCATTAGATATTCCTTCTTCGGATCACCTTGGGATCGCAACGGTCGGCTTACGAACTTTGTTCCGGAGCTGTGGTCCGCTTCCGCTGCACCTGCGGTTACGGGTGCTGGCAACCGGGTCGTCGGAACGGGTAATTTCTGCAACGGCATCATCGCCAATACCCAGAACTTCCAGACTCTAACCGCGAACTGCGTCCCGACTCCTTCACCCTGGGGCAAGTTCGTTATCAATGCACCGAAGACGGACTTCGCTCCGCGTATCGGCGTGGCGTGGGATCCGTTCGGTAAGGGCGAGACCTCGGTTCGAGCAGGATACGGAATCTATCACGAACAAGTGCTGAACGGTCCGTTCCTCCAGAATATCGGCACCAACTCGCCGTACCAACAGACTTGCACCCTTACTGGAGTTAGTCTTGCGAATCCGGACCCGGCTGGAAATTGCACCAACCCGAGTTTCGGTTTCGGAATCGCTCAAACAATTCGTGCGGTCCAGTCTGACTGGAAAACACCCTACATGCAGCATTGGTCACTCGATCTGCAGCAACAGTTGACAAAGAAGACGCTGGTGACGCTCGGCTACTACGGATCGAAAGGAACGAATCTGATCGGTGCTTTCGAAATGAATCTGGTTCCGGCGGGTACTGCGATCGCTCGAGGAGCGACTGGGTGTGCGACGGGCGCTACATATCTGGGTGGTCCCGGCGTTACGT
>JANMUW010000159.1:0-2912 GCA_031392105.1 Acidobacteriota bacterium
GGCAATCACTTCCTCCGTCGCCGGATTCTCGACCGGCAACGAGGCGCCTTTACCCGCAACGAACCTGCCATCAACAAGCAGTTCATCGCACCAGTGGACTGACCCGTTGCTTTTCATCTCTTTTTCACCTTGATGTCTGACTCTTCGATATCCCAGGTTCGTGCGGTCTTGCCTTCTTCACGCAACTGGTATTTGAGAACCTTGTCCTGCGGATTCTTGGGCAGTGCGTCGCGAAATTCGATGAATCGCGGCACGGCAAAATACGGCACCCGCTCAATCGCCCATTTGCACAGGGCTTCTTCAGTAATACGTGCCCCGGGTTTGAGGACCGCGGTGACCTTGACGTCGTCCTCGCCCATCGGTGAATGGACGGCATGGACGGCGATTTCCGCGATCTCCGGATGCAGCTTGAATGTCGCTTCCATCTCGAAGCTCGAGATGTTCTCGCCGCGCCGACGCAGATAGTCTTTCTTGCGGTCGAGAAAATAGAAAAATCCGTCGTCGTCCAGCTTGCCGATGTCGCCCGTGTGGAACCATTGGTTGCGCATCGCAGCCACCGTCGCTTCGGGTCGCCGCCAATAACCCTGGAACATGATGTTCGGTTTCATGGGTCGCAGAATCACTTCACCGGCGCTGTTGGCAGGCAACTCGCGATCCTCGTCGTCGACGATGCGCAAGTCGAAGTCAGAGTAACGCTTGCCCGACGATCCCGGCGCGGCATAGGCCCCGCCCGGAAGCGAGGTTACGACCGCGGCCTCGGTCATGCCGTAATCGTTGGAGCCGACCTGCCGCGCGCCAAAACGCTTGCGCCACAGTTCCTTTACCGGGTTCGAGAATGGGACGCCGCGCACCGTGTGTATCTGGCCAAAGCAGCGTTTCGCCACGGCATTTACAGGGGCATCCGCCAACATGGTTCCCATTGTCCCGACGATCGATACGATCGTGGCGCCCGAGCGCTCGATCTCCGGCCAAAAACCGGAAACCGAAAAGCGCGGCGCAAAAGCGATCCGGCCGGCTGACAAGATCGTGCCGATGACACCCGTCGTCAGTGCATTGTTGTGGAACAGCGGCATGGGCGTGAAGGTAATGTCCTCCGGGCTGGCCGGGTTGGCCCTGAGGCGTTGGCGCGCGAGGTTGCACATGTAGTTGTAGCTCTGCATGCTGCCCTTTGCAGGTCCCGTCGTGCCGGACGTGTAAATGATGCACGAGAGATCTCCGGGCCCAGCGGTCACTGGAATGGGAGATTCATCCAGGCCACGATGCGCATCGAGTGACGCGACCGCGATCTGGGCCGGCCCAGCGCTGGGCACGCTGCCGCGACAAAGAATCAGCTTGACATGCGACAGCCGATCCGCGACATCCGCGATCCGTTGGTGGTAATCCGCTTCGCAGATGACTATTGCGCCTCCCGCATCGTCGATCTGATGCCGCAGGAACTCGCCGCGCAACGCGGTGTTGATGGGCACGCTGACGGCGCCGATCTTGTTGATGGCAAACCATGCAGCGATTGCATCGATGCTGTTGTCGAGCATTGTTGCCACCGTATCCCCAGCACGAACGCCGAGCGCAGTCAGCGCGTGGGCAAGGCGATTGGTAAGTCGATCAAACTCCTGATAGGTATAACAATCGCCGGTGAAGTCCAGGAAAGTCCGGTCCGGAGCGCCAGCCACGACTCGGCTAAACGCGCCGAGCATCGTGTCCTGTTCCTCCCAGTGCCAACCCTTGTCATTTTCCATATGTCTGCCTGTTCTCAAATCGACGTTGAACCGGTGGAGCGGACTTTGATCATGCGCAAAGGCGAGTAGACATAAGCCACGGTGCCGTCCTGCTTCACTATGTGATTCACCGTGCGGATGATGCCGCGGTCGGGTTTTGTCCTGCTTCGCCGCGCTTCCACTACCTCGCATTCGACATGTATGGTGTCCCCCACGAATACCGGCGCCTTGATGTCCAGTTCCAAATGCAGCATGGCGAGGCCGGTATGTTGCAGAGTTGCCTGCGCTACCAGAGCTTCGGCGAAGCAGTAACACAGAGCGGCCGGAGCAAACCGCCGATCGAACACCGACTCGGTTCGCAACACTTCGAGATTCGTGAAGAAGACTTCGGTCAGTCCCGTGCAATTGATGAAGTTCGTGATGTCCGCCTCCATGATCGACCGGCCGATCGTCTGGAACTTCCTCCCGACGGGCATGTCTTCGAAGTAACAGCCGAGTCCAACCGTCTCCATACGAGATTCCTTCAAGTGTCTTGCCAGTCGTCCGGCAATTGAGAATAAGCGTCCGACTAGTCGGTTGGGACTAACTGTACATTGAAGGAAATTCGATGTCAACAGCAACGTCGATCGATCCATCGCGAAAGAGCGTTGACAGCGTCCGCAGGGCTGCATAAAATACGGTCCGACTGGTCGGTCGATTGTTAAACTGAGACAGGAGAGTTCGATGCCTTATTACGCCGTCATTGGATTGGACCACCCGCCCCACTCCATGCCAATTCGAGAGAAGTTTCGCGCCGAGCATCGTGCCTACTCGCAGGGACAGGGTGAAATGACGCGTTTCGCCGGTGCCATGTACGACGCCCAGGGAAATCAATGCGGAACATTGAAAATCTTCGAGGCTGACAATGCGGAGCAAGTGCGAAACTGGTATCTCAATGATCCTTTTTTCAAGAACGGGGTCTACAAGGACTTCCATGTCATTGAGTGGCGATTGGCGTTCAATCAGTTCGAACCCACGGGTTGGGTAAAGAACTACCCCACGCATCTGTAAGGCCGGCATTCGCGTCGTCAAACACCTTCAATCGCGCTTTGCGCTCGGCGCTCTGGCGATGACGAAGCGCTCGAGAAAGCACCGGTTCAATTTAACCAAGGAATACCATGACAAAGCGCCTGTTGAACAAAGTCGGCATCGTTACGG
>JANMUW010000164.1:0-4395 GCA_031392105.1 Acidobacteriota bacterium
GATACGCGATGGGAAAACTATCTCGGTGAGCGACACGCAGCTGCCCTTTGCGTTACGCGTAATCTTCAACACACAGCTGGGCGGCAAAGCGGCTCTTTGCTCGCCGGTTCAAGTTGGTGGTAACACCTTTGGATTGCTTGGATTCGTCTGGAGCAAGGAAGTCCAGTTCGAACAGCATGACATTGCACTCGTCGAGGGAATTGCCGACCAGATTGGTACGGCACTCGAGCGCGATCAGCTCTCTGCCGAGGTGATGCGCTTGAAGAGCGAGTTGTATCAGAAGCAAAGCGAAATAATCGGGCAAGCTCCATCCATACGTCGAGCGATCGAGCTCGCGTTGAATGTATCCGACACGAACACGACGGTTCTCATCCAGGGTGAGTCGGGAACTGGAAAAGAGCTGCTGGCGAATCTGATCCATTTTAATTCCGGGCGAGAGGACAAGCCCTACATCAAGATCAACTGCGGGGCGATACCTGAGACGCTTCTCGAATCCGAGTTGTTCGGACATGAGAAAGGCTCGTTCACCGACGCTCGTGCCCAGCGTATCGGCAGATTCGAAGAGGCCGACGGCGGAACGCTTTTTCTCGATGAGATCGGCGAAATGTCGATGCAGGCGCAGGTGCGGCTTTTACGAGTTCTCCAGGACGGTGAGTTCACACGCATCGGCGGGAATGACGTTGTCAAATCTGACGTGCGTGTCATTGCCGCGAGCAATGTGAATCTGGACCTGGCGGTCGAGCAGGGGGTTTTTCGAAAAGATCTTTTCTATCGACTCTCAGTTTTTCCGATCACGCTGCCGCCGCTTCGCGAGCGTGTCGAAGATATTCAGCCACTCGTTTTCCATTTCCTCGAGCGCTACAAGGAAAAGACCGGGCGATTTATTTCGGGTATTTCAAAGGACGCACTTCGTGCAATGGTGAATTACGAGTGGAGCGGAAACGTACGCGAGCTTGAGAATTCGATCGAGCGCGCGGTTATCATCGCATCGGGACGCCAGATCGAACTGGATGACCTGCCCGAGGCGATAAGCAAACGAGCATTCGCCGCCGTCGCGCAGGCTCGGCATGAGCGTGCACGTGCCGCCGGCGAAGGACTATCGATCGGAATCGAGATCGAGCTTCCCGCATCGATGGATGAGATCGAGAAAAAGGTGATCAACGCGACGCTGGATTACACCGAAGGCGACAAATCGCGAGCAGCCCGCCTTTTGAATATTGGCCGAAAGACACTCTATCGAAAGCTCGAGCAGTACGACGGCGAGAAATAGCCGGTTTGCGATGCGTGAGGCAAATCCTGTATTTTTTAATTACGAATTATGAGTTTTTCATCGATCGAAGTTCAGCCCCTGGCCGTTGACGTGTCGTGTAACAGCGACAAACTACAAGTGACGCTTGCGGACGGCCGCGAGATCTCGGTCCCACTCGAGTGGTATCCACGCTTACTGGACGCTACGCCAAAGGAAAGAAACGACTGGCAGCTTCTTGGCGGCGGGCTCGGAATTCACTGGGAATCGCTCGACGAGGACGTGACGGTCGAGAGCCTTCTTCGGCTACGTTAGAAGTTTGCACCGCCGAGACGCGAAGACGCTGAGACGAAACCAGGCAGACTGCCGGCAACAGCACACAGGGCGGATGAGACGCGATTTCTCATCCGCCTTTTTCTTCTCGGCGTCTCCGCGTCTCGGCGGTTAATATCGAACACATGGATGTAATCGTCGGCACCGCCGGACACATCGATCATGGGAAGACGGCGTTGGTTAAGGCGCTGACGGGTGTCGACGCTGATCGCCTTCCTGAAGAAAAACAGCGCGGAATTACCATCGATCTCGGATTCGCCGAGATGAAAAGTGAAGACGTCGGGATCGGATTCGTCGACGTTCCGGGCCACGAGCGCTTCGTAAAGAATATGCTCGCCGGAGCGAGCGGGATCGATCTCGTACTGCTAGTCATCGCCGCCGATGAAGGGGTCATGCCGCAGACTCGCGAACATTTCGACATTTGCCGGCTGCTTCATATCAAGAGCGGCGTTGTCGCCTTGACCAAAACGGATCTCGTCGACGATGAAACCCTTGAATTGGCGCGGCTCGACGTCGCAGAACTTGTAGCAAGTTCGTTTCTCAAGATTGCACCGGTATTCCCCGTCAGCTCGCGAACCGGCACCGGCATCGCGGAGCTGAAGGCCGGACTGATAAAAGCCGCTGGTAAAGTTTCTCGAGAAAATAATATTTACGAACCGCGTCTCGCAGTCGATCGGAGTTTTTCGGTCAAAGGTTTCGGTGCGGTAGTGACCGGAACGCTTGCTTCGGGTGAGATGGCCGAAGGAGATCAGCTTGAGCTGCTTCCGATCGGACGCGAAGTGCGTGTTCGCGGACTTCAAACTCATGGGAAGTCGGTCAAGATCTCCCGGGCCGGGCAGCGGACCGCAGTGAATCTCGGTGGGATCGCACACGACGAGATCGAGCGCGGTTTAGTGCTGGCGAGACCGGGCAGCCTGGCCCTGACGCAGGTTTTCGATGCCGACGTCGAAGTCCTTGACGACGCCTCACGCGCGTTGCGATCGCGTCAGCGTGTGCGAGTTCACCTCGGTACGGCCGAAGTTCTCGCCCGCGTTTCGGTGCTCAATGAACTCGAGGCGATCGAGCCTGGATCACGTGGCCTCGCGCAATTTCGTCTTGAAGCACCTGTTGCTGCAGCGCACGGAGATCGCTTCATCGTCCGAAGTTATTCTCCGCAGCGAACGATCGCCGGCGGAATTGTTCTCGATCCACTCGCCCACAAACACAGACGCAGCGATTTCAAGAACGTAACCTCAACGCTGGTAGATCTGGCCAAGGCGTTCAACGGAGACGCAAATCTTGCGGAGATCTTCGCCCGGATGTCAGGCGACAGAGGATTGACGATCGATGAACTGCGATCTCGTTCGGCTCTTCGTGCGAACATCGTAAACGATCTGATCGAACACGCAGTAGCGGATGGGCGCGTTGTTAACGCCGACGGCGTTCTGGTGACAAAAGCAGTTTTTGAGCGACTCCAGGCAGCGACGGTCGAGGCGGTGGAGAAGCATCACAGCGTCGACAAACTTTCTCGCGGCCTACCGAAGGAACTGTTACGCGATCGTGTTTTCAAACGCTCGGGACCTGAAGTATTTCGTGCGGTAACTGGGGAACTGGAACGCTCCGGGAAGATCCAGGTCGAGCAAGACGTCATGAAAGTCGCATCGCACGAAACCCGACTTTCGCCCGCGGAGCAAAAGGTTCACGACCGCTTGAACGAGATCTATTCGAACGCTGGACTCGAGGCGCCGAAACTCGACGACGCGTTGGTGCAAGCAGCAACCGGGAGCGGGCTTGATCAAAAAGCGACGCGAAAGATATTTCAACTCTTCATTAATCGAGGCGAGGTCGTCGCCGTCACGAATGAATATTACTTTTCCAACGCCGCGCTAAACGCCCTGACGGTCAAACTGCGCGATGTCGTGAAAGCGTCCGGTGATCCTACTATCGATGTAGCGAAGTTCAAAGATATCGCCGGCGTTTCTCGAAAGTACGCGATCCCCCTTCTCGAATATTTCGACCGGACGCATGTGACGCGGCGAGTCGGGGACAAGCGGCAGGTACTGTAATGCGTAAGTTTCTTACGGCCGAATGGCGGGATCTGATCATGGTGAACTACGAGGTCGATCCGTCGCTGCTCGCCGATCGCATCCCGTGCGGGACCCAACTCGATCTGCACGAGGGCCGGTGTTTTGTCAGCCTGGTCGGATTCATGTTTCTCAACACGCGGGTCCTTGGTCTGCCCATCCCGTATCACGTGAATTTCGAGGAAGTGAATCTCAGGTTTTATGTGAAACGCGAGACCGAAAGCGAGACGAGACGTGGAGTCGTGTTTGTGAAAGAGATCGTTCCGCGAACGGCGATCGCGTTTGTCGCTCGAAAGCTTTACGGCGAGCCGTACGAATGTTGGCAGATGAACAATTCACGTTCAGAGCGCGCCGTGGAGTATTCGTGGCGACGCGACAACTCCGACAACCGAGTGGCGGTCACGATCGGCGCGAATATCGGTGTGCCGGCGGATGGGTCGCACGGTGAATTCATCATCGAACACTACTGGGGTTATACGAAACGTGGACCGGATCGTACGGACGAATACAAGGTCGAACATCCGAAATGGGAGTTGCGCGATGTCTTATCGCCTGGGATCGACGTGGATTTCGGCAGAGTTTACGGCGATGAGTTTCGGCGTTTGACCGAAACAAAACCTTTTTCCGTCCTATTCGCGACCGGGTCCGACATCGCTGTTTACAAGGGTTCGCGGATGACAGGCTAGATTTCGTGAGATTCGTGCGTTTCGTGGTTGTGATTTCTAAGAATGGAACCGCGAAGCGCACGCAGTC
>JANMUW010000178.1:0-15178 GCA_031392105.1 Acidobacteriota bacterium
CCGGCACCCAACCCGAATGCGAAAGATTTCGAGGCTGACTTTGATGAACCGATTCATTTAATCCTTAGCGCCGCGACCCACGTCAAGGTGCGGCCCCGGGGCGTGAAGTGAAACGGCGGGATTTGCTTCGCCACCTGGAGGATCACGGCTGTCGACTCCTGCGAGAGGGAAGCAGTCACACCATTGTTGAGAATTCAATAACGAAAAAGCGGACCTCAGTTCCTCGTCATAATGAGATTGCGGAATTTACCGCTAAGAAGATTTGCAAGCAGCTAGAAGTTCCTAATCCCTAATGCAGCCAAGCGCACCAAAGATTCTCATCATCTCATCTGACACCGGCGGCGGTCATCGATCCGCCGCGCAGGCGTTATCGGATGGGTTGCAGAAGCTTTGGAAGGGCCAATCGATCGCAGTCCGGATAATCAAGGCGGTCGAGGAATCTCACCACATTACGGATAAGTTAGTCGACTTGTACAACTGGGTGCTGCGCAATAAGCAGGGCTGGATGAAGTATCTCTACTGGGCCATGAACAGGTTTCGCCCGGAGACACGCGACTTCTTTCAACGCCGCTGCATCGGATTCTGCCGCGATGCGTTTGAAAAATGGTGCCCCCATATCGTCGTCAGTGTTCATCCGATGACGCAGCATATCTTCGGCCGGATCCTTCGCGAACTGCATCTTCAGGAGCAGATCCCCCTTGTGACTGTGGTTACCGATCCTTGCTACGGCTTCTGGAAAGGTTGGGCATGCGAAGACGTTTCGCTGTATCTCGTAGCTAACGAAGATGCCAAGCGGCAGTTGGTCGACTACGGTGTCTCAGCTGAGAAGATCAAGATCTCTGGTCTGCCTCTTCATCCGAAGTTCAAGGAAGTCACTGAAACTGATGCGCAGAATGCTCGGCGGGCTTTCGGGCTCGACCCGGATAAATTTACGGTGTTCGTAAATGCGGGTTGGATTGGAGGGGGCAACATCCCCGCGATATTCCGCGAGCTGGTGCGTGGGGATCTCGATGTTCAAGCCATATTCCTCGCAGGGAAGAATGAGGACCTTCGCAAAGAAGCCGAAGAGATCGCGAAGAGCGCGAGATTCCCGGTCAAGGTCATTGGCTATTCCGACGAGATCGAGAAGCTCATGCACTCGGCGAACGTGATGGTATCGAAGCTCGGCGGGCTTACAACTTTCGAAGCGCTTGCTTGCAGGCTCCCGATCATCGCGGACGCGACCACACCGCCGATGCCGCAGGAAGCAGGAACGGTGAAGCTAATCGCGAAGCGTGGCGCCGGTATCCTTCTCGAAAAGGCCTCGGATATCGTACCCACGATACAGTCTCTGGTCGGCGATTCGCGGCGCTATCGCGACATGAAGGCTGCCACCGCTTCGCTGACGATCCCAAACTCGACTGAGCAGATAATCAACGAAATAACCGCGCTTTTGCCTGCTTACGAGATGCACAAGTCTGCCGCATAACGGATAAACCCGAAAGCTGAACTTGTCAGCCTTACCTGATTTCATTAACCTTTCTATTTATATCGAACTCAACTCGGAGCTAATAAAACATTGAGTCTTTTACTTGAAGGAAAACGTGCGTTCGTCTCCGGCGGTACGCGCGGAATCGGAGCGGCGATCTGCGAAGTCTTTGCACGCGAGGGCGCCGACGTTGCATTTAACTACCACTCGAGTGACGATCTGGCCGAAGAAGTTAAGAAGAAGATCGAGGCCCACGGACGACGTGCGCTCAGCTATAAGGTCTCCGTCACCGATCGTTTCGGGATGAAGCATATCGCACGGGAGATCCGCGACGCGTGGGGATCGATCAACGTTCTGGTTAACAATGCTGCCGTGAACAAGGGCGATAATTTCGCGACGACGACCGATAAGAGTTGGGATTGGGTCGTCGATACCAACGTGGGTAGTTTGTTCGCGGTAACCAAACCTTTCTACAAACAGATGATACGTGAACGGGTCGGATCGATATTGAATATCACATCCGTCGGTGCGATCCGCTCTCTCCCGACATCGGTCCATTACGCGACGTCGAAAGCGGCGATGATCGGATTTACGAAATGCCTTTCTCGCGAGGCCGCCAACTTTAACATCACTGTCAACGCGATCGCCGCCGGGATCTTCGATACCGATCTCGGCAACACGTTGCCCGAACGGCTCCTCAAAATGCATGACTTCTGGGTTTCGAAAGGCCGATCCGGCCGCCCGGCGGAGCTTGCCGAATACGCCGCGTTCATGTGCAGCGATCGGAACAGCTTTATGAACGGGGAAGTCGTGATCGTCGATGGCGGCGCGGTGACCTAAGGACAACAAACTTTAGTTTGTTGCCCGCTGAGTTCTTCGTGACTGAGGCATCAAACTGAAGTTTGATGTCCGCTGAGTTCCTCTTCACTGAGGCATCAAACTGAAGTTTGATGTCCCTAGCTGGTTCGCTTCGCCTTCCATTTCTTTATCGAGTCCTCAAGGGAAACGATAGTGGCTTTACTCGCGGGAGGGGTTGAACCTTTCGCCAGCTGCAGGGCTTTTTCACCAAGAACAACTGATTCGTCAAACCGACCCATTTCCGCCAGGATTCCAGCTTTTGTATTGAGATTCCCGACTGTCTCCCGCGCCTGGATCGAGGTGTCTATCCATCCGAGGGCTTCGTCATAATTCGCTTTTAGTTTGAAAGTGCGCACATAGTTCGCACCCTGATTGACAGGACGAAAATCATCGCTCTTTCGATTCTTGATCGCATCGCGGATCGTTGAGAGCACCCTGCCGTGAATATCGCCGATGTCTACGGTGAACGGAACGGAGATCTTTTCCCATCGGAGGTTAACCCGCGCCGTACTCGCCGTGACGTCATCGAACTCGTACATGAGCGATTCCTGCATGGGCGCCTTTACCGGAGCAACTTTCACCCGCAGAGCGTCTCTTTTTTCATCGTATGCGAAGCTGCCACCTTTGTCGTTATCTTTGCTGAAGATCAACGTCCAATCGGACTTGTTATGCGGAATAATATGAAAGCCGTATTTGCCGGCCGGTAGCGGCTGTCCGTTGATCGTCACATCGCGGGTGAATTCGATCGTCGTATTCTCGTTAGCGCCCGCGCGCCAGACCTGTCCGTAAGGAACTAAGCACGGGTAGAGATTGTTAGCGATCGGGATCACATCCGCGGTCTCGCACCCCCAGATCTTTCTGCCTTTTGCATTGGGGCGATGATAAACCAGAGAAACGCGAGTATCTCCAACCGTCTGAATTATTTCCTGCCGCTGACTCTCTCGCGGGAGCGACAACTGCCCAAGGCCGGTCGAAACAAATGCAAGCACGACTACCAAAATAAACAAAGAATTACGAATCATGTCTCCAACTTCTCCTTAGCTCTCTGGATAAATACCTTGATCATTTCACTGACCTTCTTGGTCATCTCACTGCTTATCAAACCCTCGCCGGCAAGACCGGCAAGGTAATGAAGCTCGCGAGCGGATTTTCGACGAAGTTCGACCATCTGCGAGAAATGAACCTGTGTCACGTTTTTTGCCTTTTCAAGAAAGTCGGCCGAGAAGCGCAAGAAATTCTGCGTTTCGAGTGCGACCGGAAACCATTCGATACGCTCCGAACTGTTCTCGCTCAACTCGACAGCGAACTTCTGCATCATCTGTCCGACGAGCGGGATCTCTGCCTGGATCTTCCAATGTGCGACACCCTTCGCGTCGGTATGGATGCTAGCGATGCCCGGCATCAGGTCCGCGAAGTTTCTGATGTCCGAAAAGAACTCTCTTACTTTTTCCACGTTCGTCTGAACTTCGATGTCGTCGCTATACCCTGCTTTTACTGTGAACATTGTTTAGAAAACCCCATTGAATAGAATTGAATTAAAAAATGGCCGGGTGGTCGATCGGAATATTCCGCGGAAGAACGGCTCCTCGGCAAAGAGTATTACGTGTCCCGAGCCCAAAGGTTCATCGATCAAATATGCCGTGCCTTTCAATAGGCGCTCCGTATTTCCTTCCCAAACGAAACCCGAAATAGCCAATGGCTTCTTTGGTTTCGCGTCGAACACCAGTGCGTTCGTGCCTTCCTTAGAATAGCGGAAAAAATAGCCGCTTGAAAGTAATACCGGTAACTCATCCTGATTCAGGCCGTACGTCAAATAAGTTGTTTGGTCGACCGTCGCACGCACGATCGCACCCGGAATCCCCTCCGGCACTTTTCCTGCGCTAGCGGATGGCGACGCTATCGGTGGAAGGACCGGAGCCTGCCAATCTTGTTTGTCCGTTTTCGGCTCGGGCGTAGGTGTGGGCTCGGCTGCGATTCCGCTACTCGGTGTTCCTCGCGGAGTTGGCGAAGGCTTGGTTTCAGCGTCCTTGCGTTGTTTGTCCGGCTCTTCACTCGTTGTCTTGCCTTTCTCCTCATCGTCGTCGCTGCCGACAAGCTTTGACGATGTAAAGCCGACGTCCTTCAGCGCGGCGAAGACCGAAGCGCCGCGCACGGTAACGAGTGTTCCGCCGTTGCTCACCCACGTTTTGAGTGCCGAAATGCCGGAGCTGCCGAGCAAGCTGAAATACCGCCCCGGGGCGCCGTCCGGCATTATAAGGACGTTGTACTTCGCCAGTACGCTCCCCCGGATATTTGCCATCGCAAGTGGAGTGAATTCGATCCCGTATCGATCGAGGGTCCACCATATCGAACCATAGGAAGTCTGGTCAACGCCCTCGTCCGCGATCATAGCAACCTTTGGATGCTGCAGCGATATTACGTTCTCGCTGCCGACTCCCGTGTCACCGTCGTCGTTGTATCCGGTATTCACCGCGACGACTGACACTCCCGTCGTTGCCGCGTGGCGTGCGATCGCGTCGTGTATTGCCGAGGTGTTTCGCGATATCCGGACCACGAAACTTCCGCGTTTAAAGGATTGCCCGCTAGCCGTAAGCTGCTTGGTCGAAACCGCGACCCGATGACCTTCCTGGAGAAGCCTGATTGCCATTGCCGCTGCTCCGTCGGAATTGTACGGAATCACGTACGCGATCTGAGCGCGGCCTTCAACCGTGCCTCGCCTTGCCACGTCCAGTGACTGTTCAGTAACAGGTGTTACCGAGATCGGCTCGATTTCCTCGGTCCAAAATGCGTCGAGGCCGAACGCAAGAGGTAAGCTCCACGCCGTGATGTCATAGAACCTGTAGTCTTCTTTCGCCGCCGACTTGCCCCGCATCTCGTTTCGCCGGAACCGGGCGATCTCCTCGCGGACGAAACTTTCGTCTTGCGGCGTTTCAGGTTCAAGAAGGGCTTTGATCAGTCGCTTCTGTGGCTGGTTTAGGTCGATGACGTAGCAGCCCACGGCACATCTTCGTGTCGTCACCGGCGAATCTTTCTCGTATGAGTGTGCACGCGTGGACCTGACGACCGAATTCGTCGCCCCCACCTCGACCTTCATCCGAAGCAGAATCTCTATCAGGTCAGCGGCTTTCGCCGGGTCGCCCTTCGAATCGATCACGATCCGTTTCATGCGTTCGGTTCGTGATTCATCCATCCCTTTACGGCGGAATTCGGCGAAGTCCTGCAAGCGGGCGATGCGATTTGTCGCCGCCGTCTCCAGCGTTGTCATAGACGCCACGAAATGTTTTGCGATCGCGGAACGGAGTGTAACGATCGTTCCGTCGTCGCGTGTCCACCGCCTACCTTTGAATCCACCGCCGTCAGTCTCGTAAGTCATGCCGGTCGCGCCGTTGAGAGAAGGGAACGAATCCCAGTAGCCGACATAGAACAGGTCAAAAATATCGCGAACGTAATAGTCCCATTTGTTTGCGTCAAAGCTCGCCGCGTTGGCGCGGCCAAAAGTCTCGAGCCATTTGTTTGTCACAGGCTGCGGCAGATTCGGGTTGATTGGGAGTGCGGCGGGCGGGAAGTGGAACTGCGACGGCTGGCCGTGGTGATCGACGGCAATCTGCGGATTCCATTCGAAGAACGCCTTCTGCATATTGCGGGTTTCTATCTGCGTCGCAGCAGTGTTGTCGCGATTCAGATCAAACCGGAAGTGATTGTATCGTCCGTGTATCGACCACGGCTCGCGATGTTCCAGAGCGGCACGGTCCGCGTTGCCCGTGGCGACCGAGTTGTACCACGTCACGAAGCGCTCGTGGCCGTCCGGATTCTCGCCGGTCACGATGAGTACGACTGACTTGTCGAGAATTTCCAAAGTGCGCGGTTCGTTCGATGCGGCGAGTTGATAGACCACCTGCATCATCGCTTCAAACGAAGCGCTTTCGTTTCCATGGATCGTATACGCAAGCCATGCGATAAGGGGATTTGTTTGCGCGATCGAGTTTGCTTCTGCTGAAGATGTTGTTCGAGGATCCGTGAGTCGAGCATTTTGCGTCTTGATCTCATCGAGCCGCGCCATGTTAGCCGGCGACGAGATTGCGACGAGATGCTGCATGCGATGCTCATTCGTCAAACCGATGTCGAATATCTTGACACGATCCGGAGAGGCTTTCGCTATCTCTTCGATCACCTTTTCCATCTGGGCGTACGTTGTGTGGTGATCGCCGACGTCGAAGCGAAGGAACGTCTGAGGGCGCGGGACATTCGCACGATATTCGCCGCGAGTGTAGAAGTCGAATTTCTCCTCCGTTTGGGGCCGGGCCGTCAGCACCGCGAGCGAGCAGATAAGCAGAGTCATCAATAGTCGATGAACAGTCATATTATTCGTTCGTACAGGGAAGATACCGGGCGCTGCGGCAATAGGTCAGTACCACCTGCGTAAGCGGGTGGTGCAGCGCTCGATGTAAATTTGCGTTTTCGTAACTATATCAATCGACCACCCGCTAACGCAGGCGGTACTGACCTGTGTGTCATACTAAACTGAAATAGCTTTAACGCAAAAACATTGTGCAAGGTTCTCGAACAATCGCCGTGTGCCCCCGATGCGGAAACCCGACCTTGAAACGCTGGGACGCGCTGGACTCCGAAGAAGTATTTCTGGTGGAGAGGTTGCCCGCATCCGCGGACTATAGCCTGGTGGAAAGAAAAAAGCACCGCTTTTGTACGCGGTGCTGGCATGAAGAAATCGTTGAACCCGAGCGGACCGCCTAAGGCGTCATATTCACACCGAAGTCGAAGAACTTCGCTCCGACGGCCGAACTCGCATTCGAATTCCCCGAGTTGATCAGGTAAAAAGCATATTCTCCTTTTGGAAGAGGTGTAGCAGGCGTGATCTTAAAGACTCCGTTACCCATATCCTGCGCGTTGAACTGAACAACGTACTCATCAGACAAACCGCCCTTGGCACCGAACGCGTTCATCTTGCCAATTGTCACCTCGCGATTGTCGCTCCGCTGGTTAAACCGAATCATCGCGAACTCGTTTGGTGTCGAAGGAATTCCGCTCGCCGTGTTCAACCCTCCGCTGGTTATGTCGAGGTAAAAATAGAACACCGGCTGCGTATCTTTGATCTGAAGAGCCGCACTGCGTCCGGGAAGGTTCGATTTGATCTTGACCTTGCCTATGCCGTACGTAAGTCCGGATGTAAACATTCCACCCGTCCGGTTCTGAGCCGAAACATTAGGGGCGAGCTGGGTCATCTTCCGCTGGTCGTCCCTCTCCTCAAACAGGTAGATCCCGAAGGAGTGCTTAGCCATCGGATCGTTGGGGTCGCCGGAAATCGACGGCCCTGCTGCGGATGCAGTTGATTTTCCGCTCTTTGCTTCGAGCATTGCCGCCACGATGTCGTCTGACACGCCGGACTGTTTTAGTTTGATTAGTGAGTCTGTCGAAAGATCGAAGCTTGATTTTCCTGTTCGTATTTTCCCGATAATGATCGACGGGCTAAGGCCGGCCTTGGTGAGTGTAATGACTTCCTCGGTGGTCATTACGTCATCCTGCGCCGACACGTTCGTATACGACCCAAGTCCCAGGATAACAGCGATCAGTAGACTCAAAATGAAGCGATGTTTCATCTTAATGGTCTCCTTTAAAATTCTCTAAAATGGCGAAGAAAAAGGGGCGAAAAATAAAAACGTTTACTTAGCGAGATAGCGGTTTCGCGCCGTTATTTTCAGATCCGGACGGTAAACCCGCACCTTTATATCATAGGTCGCTCCGGATTGCCTATCTTCTGCCGGATAATATCCAAGGCTATAGACCTTGCGAAGTTCGTCCGCGATATTAGCAAACGCATCGTTCAGGTTCGTCGTTGACGAAACCCGGTATACGCGGCCACCTGTTTGCTTCGCGACCTTTCCGAAAAAGTCCCTCGCGATGTCATAGTCCAATTCGCGCTCGCCCTTCTTTGGCGGTGTCTGAACCGCGTACGGGCGATCATTTTCGTCGAAGCGAATCTCGGCATCTTTTTTCCGACTCTTCTGGACATCGTCGAACGTATCGTACTGGATCGGATAAACGATCACATCCTCGACGGCAAGGCGTTGCTCAACAGCTGTGGCGGTCGACAGTTCGCTGCTTGTATCCACGCCGTCGCTCAATAGCACGATCGAACGCCTGCCCGATACGCGAGCGAGCTTCTCACGGATGACCAGATCCAGAGCGTCGTAAAGCGCTGTTCCGGATGCGATCTTCGCTCCGTCGATGGCGAGGCGTAGGATGCGCCGATCGTTCGTCGCCTCACAAAGAACATGTGATTTTTCGGCGAACGCCACGACCATGACTCGATCATGATCACGGAGTTTCGAAACAAAGATTCGAGCGGCCAGCTGAATGTCTTCGAGTTTGAAGAGGCTCGAATAGCTCATGTCGAGTACGAGAACTACGGTGAACGGCTGCTCGTCATCCGAGAAGTAGGCGATCTCCTGCTCGACATCATTCTCGAAGATCTTAAATTCGTTTCGCCGCACACTGGAAACAGGCTTGCCCTCGCGGGTGGCGATACGAACGGGGATAGTCACGAGGTTGGTCGGGACTCTTTCGACGTCGCTATCGCTGCCTGCTGTCGCGATCCTGGGGACGGGTGCTACGGCCGAAGGTTGTTTAGAAACGCGAGAGGGAACGCTTTCGGAATAGCCGGTCACCCGGCCGGACTGCGCAAAGCAGCCGGAGACGCAGGCGAAGAGAAATGCGGTAACTAGCAATAGCCGCTTCATAACTCTCGGGCAGTATACGCCTAAATCCGCGTCGCGAAAACTCGCCTTTTTTCCGTGGGCGAGAAAGATTGGCGAACGGAGATTCAATGTCGTATACTCGACATTACCCCGGGCTCAAATATGAGCATGACAAAGAAGATACTTGTAGTTGAGGACCTTACGGACATTCGCAAGATGATGAAGATCATGGTCGAGCTGTACGGCTATGAAGTCATCGAGGCTCGGGACGGCGCCGAAGCGGTCGAGCAGGCACGCGAGCACAAGCCTTCCCTGGTACTAATGGATCTGGCGATGCCGTTGATGAACGGTGCAGAAGCAGCCCGTGCCATTAAGAGTAGCGAGAGTTGCGAGGACATTCCGATCATCGCGGTAACGGCGTATCAGAACATGGACAAGGAGGCACTCGATGCCGGATGTTCACGGGTGATACATAAGCCGGTCGACTTTCTCAAGCTTAAGACCCTTCTCGCAGAGCACACAGTCTGAAAAAAACACATCTTTTAAAACGTCCGCGAAGCACATCTGCTTCGCGGATTCTCTTTTGACAACCAACCCGGAAAGGGTGCTATTCCTCCGGTTCGGCAACAAAGTCGAAATCCGTAATGTTGTCGCTCATCATTACCATGCGCGTCGGAACCGCGAAAGTATGCTGTTTCGAATTGATCGTCAAGATGTAGACACCTGGAGCGAGACCGTCGAAGCGGTAATAGCCGAACGAGCTTGTCGCGGTTTGACGAGGCTCAGACATCCCTCCGCCTTCGAGGGTCATCCTCGCTCCGCGGAGTCCATTACCAAACGCAGTAGTAACGCGACCCGACAAAGATACGGATGTTATCGTCGGTCCGAAGTTCGGAGCGTCCGGCGTCGGCATCTGGACCTGATAGCTGGCTGTGTTGCGTTCTCCGCCAGAACCGTTTGGAAGCCGTTGCATCGAGACAGTCGGACCGTTTCCAAGGCCGTTTTCATTCACCTGCAATTGCCCGGTGTTAAGAAGTACAAGCAGACCCGAATCGATCACCGTCGCGTTGTTGTAAACGACCGCGTCCAGCAGGTTGACGGTCGTGATCGGTGTCGCGTTTGGAAAGTCGGTTGAGTCGCCTGAGAATACCGCAACTGCGTCTGGTCCGTTCTGAAGTGTGTTATTGGGAAAAATCCGATCGACACCGGGTACCGCAGAGTTGCCGAGCGTAAAGTAACCGCCCGCATTCGTTGTGAATCCGTCCAGATCAAACGCGGCATACGATGCGTCATTTGCAGCGGCGCCGTTGAAAAAGACAACCACATAGCCGTCCAGCGGCATGTTACCGATCCCGCCATCGTAAAGTTCAATGAATTCGGCCGTGTCCGTGCTGGCTTGGTCGGAATCGACTTCGTTAATAATAACCGCGCCGCCGATCTGTGTTTTATGCGCAGCGAAAACAGCTCCCGGATCGGGGATATGTTTTTCGAACAATCCACCGGAAAATATATTCGCTAGCGCAAAAGCGGCAATGGCAGTGAGAGCTACGCGGGTGGAAGAGATGCGTCGAGACATGGGAGTTCTCCTTTTGTGCTATTCGATTCTTGGGGCAACTATGCGGCGCGAAAAAGCTGCGACAAAACTGTTAAGCGGTCTACAAGCATCCGCATCACAGATAAAGCATTTGTGAAGACGATATCTTCACATCCTCTCCTACGTCATAAAAAATCCTAAAAAGTTGTATGTTTTTCTTACGCGGGAAGCGGCATGGAGGTTGCACAGTCAATGGTGCTGCGGAATGCTTTGGACAAGCGGATTCGGTCATTGCGATCGTTTCCTGCCCTCACCTTGGGCGAGCGCCCGCAGCGAATTTCTCAAAAGGGAGGAGAAGCAAAACAGTTGTTTAGCTTCTCCTCATCGTTTTAAATCTGCGTTTCCGTCGAGTTCGAGCTAAACGTTTCGATCAATTTTGTCGGCCATGGCAACGGAAAAAAAAAGTGAGAATAGACCGTCTCGAGCCGTTACTTGCTACTTGTCGTCTCCCAGCGCCTTTATCTGGATCGATGTCCGCGTTTCGAATGCGGGCATAAAAACCTTTCGAACTCCCTTGCCCACTTTCAAAACCGCGAAGTCGTCGTTCGTCCGGACGGTCACCCAATGCCGGCGATGCTTCGTGAAGCCCAGCGGTATTGCGATAAGAAGCAGCGGCGGGAAAAGTATCCCCGCGGCTCCGAGCCCGAGACCGGTTTTCCAGCGCGGATTCTTCGTGTATGAATATTCGGCAGCCTTTATCGTTTCGTAACTCCACTCCTTGATGACGGAGCCGTTCGAGCGTGAGATGACACGCATCGAGGTTTCGTCGAAGACGATACGAACAGAGGTCTCGCGAAGCTTGTCGCCATTCGACTGCATGAGCTCAATATTCTCGAAAGTGTCGAACTCGGGTGGCGGTGGTAACGCTCCAGCGGAGATAGAGAGAAGCAAGACGATGACGATCGCAGCTCGATGGTATTTCATAATTCAATGGGCTGAGCGAATCAGCCCGAAGGCTTGACCGATCTCATATCGGTAAACTCCAACTCATTTGCAATGATGATCTCCGACGCTCAGAGGGCGCAGCGCGATGTCACACTTTTTGAACTGTCACAAGGCAGGGCTGAGAATGTTGTCGAAAGCGCTGCGAACATCGAGACGATGAATCGTTAGAAGCTCGACCAACTCGGCGGCAGACGTCAGGCTCATCCGATTTGAAATGATCTCGAGAGCCTTTCGATTAGCGATGGGCAGGCTTGTGGTTCTTCCGACCGTGAGCCGAAGATTGTGATCCAGCGATGCCAGAAACCGGTAGCCTGAGAGCATCACTTCGTGATCAGGCCCGCTGAGGGATCCGCTCCGGCGCAATTCTTCCAGCATAAATTCGGTCGAGCGGTCATCGAACCTGTCGGGAACGTTGTCACGTAGCTGCAGGTAACGCATCGCGAAATAGACGTCGAGCATTCCTCCCGATCCGTATTTGATATCGATGTCCTTCGAGCGACGCACTCCGGCCTTTTCTTTTTCGAGACGGGTACGAACTCGATGTGTTTCTCTCGCTAGTTCGGTGGCGTGGATGGTCGCCGCCCGGGTGTGGATGATCTCGCGCACAGAAGTCTCGACCTTGCGAGCAAGGTTCATTTCGCCCGCGACCGCCCGAACCTTAACATATGCGAGCCACTCCCAGATCGCCGCGGCATCGCGCATGTATTCCACGAAGGCCGCGGCAGAAATAACGCTTTGACCATTCTTGCCGTACGGCCGCAACCGGAGGTCGACCCGATAGATACTTCCGTCACGGGTCATACTCGAAAGAGTCGTAACGAAGATCTCGGCGGCAAGCGAGTAGAATTCCGCATCGGAAACCTTCGTGATCGATGTCGGGTGGTCTTGATCGTAAACCAAAACGAGGTCGAGATCGGATCCGTAATCGATTGCGCCGCCGCCGAGTTTTCCGAGCCCGATAACCGCGATCGGCAGGCGGTCGATTTTTGTCTTGTATCGTCTGCCGAGCTCCTCACGCGTTAATTCGAGCGCGGTGTCGATACTCGCTTCGGCGAGCGCGGTTTGTGAGCGCTTCGCCTGTCGAATGTCGAGCTCGCCATCCAGTTCGGAACTCATGATCCGTTCAAGCGATTGCGACCATCGGCGCCGAAACGCTCCGAGTCGATGCCGGAAATCTTTTTCTTTTTGGATCGCGCCGCGAAGTTGAATGAAAAATTCATCGCGAGACGACATAGCAGCCCGAGCTGATCTATCAAGCAGGTCAGGACCACCTGCGTCGGCGGGTAGTATGGGGGCCGGTATAAAATCAATGTCGTTAGAAGTGGCCTCTCGAACAGCCGGTGACGCAGTTGGTATCGGCTGGAGTACATCCCCTGATTCAAACACCCGTTCAAAGATCGCGTGAACACGGCCCGTGTGATTTTCGATCTCGGCGTCAAACGTCTGAAGATCACCGAATCGCATCCGCCGCGCGATCAGGACGCGCCGCGGCGCATCTTCGGGCAGAGTATGGGTTTGCAATCCATTCTCCATCTGTAGCACGTGCTCGAGGTGCCGGAGAAATTCGTACGCATTAAATAACTCTGTCAACTCGGCCTCACCTATTAGCCCCCGGTCGGCAAGGCGGGAAAGGGAGATCAGGGTATGGGAAGCACGCAGCCAGCGATCTCTGCCGCCGTACGCAAGCTGGAGCGCCTGGGCAATAAATTCGATCTCTCGAATGCCACCGCGCCCGAGCTTGACATTGAATGCTCCCTCGGTTTTCTGCTCCCGATCGATGAGCATCTTCGAACGACGTACGTTCTCGAGAGCGCGGGCAACAAAGCTCCGCTCCGTATCAAGGAGGGCTGACGCTTTCGTGGTGGAGTGATTTTCTTCCTGTGGTGGGAGTTCGAATCTAGACCTGTCCTTTTCTGATAGAACCAACCCGACGGCCGATGCGGAGCCTACCCCGCCTTCCCCCGGATGGGAGTCTGAAGTCGAGACGAAGACGGATTCTTCCACACGTTCAAAAAATCCCTTGAACACATCCGGAGAACCGGCGCTAGCCCGCGAACGGATCAGTACCTGTCGCTCCCAGTCGCGTGCTTCGCCGGTGTAATAACGCACCGCGTCGTCAACAGAGATCGCCAGTGGGCCGACGCGCCCGTGCGGACGAAGCCGCATATCGACGCGGTATGCAGCACCTTCACCGGTTTGTCGTCCGGCGACCTGTACGATCGCCTCGCTCAGCTTGATGAAGTACTCGCGGTTCGTTACAGTGCCGCGCGATCCGGTACCCGAGGTTTCACCATCAGCAGAATATAAAAAAAGAAGGTCGATGTCGGATGAATAATTCAACTCACGCGACCCGAGCTTTCCGAGACTCACGATGCAGAATTCAGCAGTCGTCTTGCGGCCCTTTTCGTCTATAACGAGAGGAGATCCGAAACGGTTCTGTGTGTCTTGCTCGGCCCTTCGGAGAGCGGTTTCGAGGATCGAGTCGGCGAGATTAGAAATATCTTCCGTGATCTCGGCCATCGTCGTCAGGCGGCGGATGTCGCTGAGGAAGATCCGGAGAAGCTCGCGTCGTCGAAATCGAGCAAGCTGAGCATGCAGATCGAGGTCTGAATTGGTCAGCACAAATCGACCGAGGGCCTCAAGCAACTCCTCCTTTGTCCGAACCGCCGGTGCTCGGCGTTTGCGGTTCAGCCACCATAGGTATTCAGGATTCTGAAGCAGTGTCGTTGCAAGCAGCGGGCTGTATGACGCTAGCGTCGTGACATCCGAAAGCAAGCCGTCGTTTTTCCTGAGCTTGATCGAAGCAGGTCCGCTTTGCTCGTCAAGAGAAGATAAGAACCGGCGGGCTGCTTCAGGATCGGGCAAGCCGTTGATGAGTGACTCGACGTCGATCATATTCGAAACCGGAACCCAAATGCCAAGCCACGGCGCCGGTCACGATGCCGTCCGCTTTGATCAGATCGACGACGCAAAGGTCGCCTTTGCGCGTGATCGATTTGGTCTTGTTCACCACGCCGCGCAGCGTGCTCGACACCGCCGGTCCGGTGCTGAGAAAATCCACATAGACGCAGCGCGGCCGGTCGTGGCCCGGCGCAAAGGCCGACGTGATCTTGCCGTCCTTGCGCGCCCAGCCGACGCCCCAGGCATCCATTTCCTTGATACAGGCCGGGCCTTCCTCGGTGAGGAGCCTCGCCAGCGCCTCGTTGCAGAGCCCGCGGCCGGCGGTCAGCGTGTCCTGATAGTGGTGCGACCAATGGTCGGGCGCCTCGTCGCCGAGCGCCACAGCGACTGTCATCTGCGCCATTACGGTGGCGCCACCGCGCCCGATCAGGCTGCGGTCGATCAGGAACACGCTGCAGCCGGCGCGCGCGGCCTCGATTGCAGCGTACATGCCGGCTGCGCCGGAGCCGATCACCAGCACGTCGGTCTCGACTCGCATGGGTTCAGTCATGCCGTGGTCCCAGTTTCGTCATGCCCGCGAAAGCGGGGCATCCAGTATACGCCGGTGTTTACTGGATCGCCCGCTTGCGCGGGCGATGACACCGGCGCTTGTTCAGCCGGCCTTCCTCTTCCTCGCCGCGAGCTTCACCGCCTCGATCA
>JANMUW010000209.1:0-9932 GCA_031392105.1 Acidobacteriota bacterium
GAACAAGCCGAGCATACGCGTTTTGAATAAAGCCTTCGGAATGGTGAATTCAAATTCGGGGCCGCCTGTCTTGACCGACGTCGTCATCATTTGTCCGTCACTACTAACAAAAAACAATTCAGTTCCGTCCTTTCTCCACACGGGCAAAGTTCCGCCGGTGGAAGATATCCGCTGCCGGTCGGTACCGAGTTTACCGTCGACAGAAAATGATTGAACGTAGATCTCATAATTACCCGTGTCATCGGCGACATACGCGAGCCACTTTCCATCGGGCGACAACTGCGGTGTCTGTTCGTTGAATGGAGAGTTTAGAAGCAAGGTTTCCTTCGGCTCACCCTCCATCGATAGTGAGTAAATATCGAAACGCGTTTTCACCCCGCGTCGGAGAAAGATAATGTAGCGTCCGTCCGACGACCAATCATTAGGGAACACCGCTCCGGGAAGCCGTACTACCTCGGTATCTCCGAGACCGCTCGCCGGTTTTATTGAAAGGCCTCCGCCTCCGCTATACGCCACCTTTGTACCGTCCGGCGACCAAACGGGAATCTGCGCAAAATCTTTGGTGAGTCGAAGGTCCGTACCCTTTTCAAGATCGATGATCCAAAGCGTGTATGGAATGCTTCGTTTAATAAGAAGCTTTTTTCCGTCAGGAGATAGGTGCGGATCCTGTCCGACCGCGACCGTGACGGGATCTCCGACAACGCCGACTTGTTTGCCTTCACGATCGAACCAGATCAGTTGGTATTGCCTTTCCCATGAGGGTTGCCAGACGAGTATCCCGTTTTCAGAAACCGAAAATCGCCGGTTGTTGCCGGCCGCATTTTTTTGTCCGCTGATGACGGGAATCGGCTCGTCGGAAAGTGCAAGCTTACCAGCGTCGAATGCCTGAGCAACAAGAGTGTCGTTACGAACAAAAACCAACCAGCCTTCGGGCGTATAGACGAAGTTAGTATCGTCCGAAAGAATTTCTTTTATCTCGGGTGAGTCCAGCGATCCGGCCCATACACCGACTTGCTCGAAACCTGGATCTGCACCCGATGAGCCTATTCCGCGCCGGAACAAAAAATGTCGTCCGTCCGGCATGAAGATCGGGTTGTTGTGTCGTTCGCTCGCGGGATCTTCTGACGCGATTTTTATCATTTGCGGCTCGCCGCCCGTCGCCGAAACCTGCACCAGTGTCGTCCGGTAATCGGGTGTGAAAATGATGATCCCTTCTTTGCTCCACGTACCACCAACCATCCGAGCAGCATCGCAAAGCACTTGAGCGTTGCCGCCGCTCAGATCCGACCGCTTTAGTTTCCCGTTCGAGCCATACGCGACCGATCTGCTATCCGGTGACCAGAACGGTTCGATCGGGCTCTCAGAACCCGGCAGGAGTTTCGCCTCCGAAGAGTCCAGATCGCGAACGTAAAGCATGTTCTTACCTTCCGCAGTTCCGGAAAAAGCGATCTTCTTCCCGTCCGGTGAGATGACGGCGAAGTCGGGTTGAATGTCATTGAACGAAACACCACCAGGAACTTGGAACGCGAGACGCGCTACCGATTCATTCGCAGTCGTCCGTCCGTTGAATGCAAATCCAGCGGCCCCGATCGCGATCATAGCGAACAGCGCTGCGATGATCCACGGAACGACCTTTGCCGAGCGAAACGAAATCTGCGGTGTGACCGGTTCCACCGTCGATGTATGAACGCTCGCCGGCAGCGTCTGTGTTAAGCCTTCGCCGGAAATCGCATCCCCCGACAAGATCGCGGTAGCCGGTTCGTCAGTCACGCTTCCTTGAACAAGCGGTGAGCCGTCATCGAGACAAAAGAGTAGAGCGTCGTCAAGATAATTTTTTCTGCATTCGGGGCAGCGTTTCATTTTCGTTATTGAGGAAATCCTATCTTCTTGATCACTTCCTTAAATCTAGGCTCGTCGCGAATAGGATCCCAGACAGGGTCGGAATTCATATGCACGAGTGGAATATCCCGCCGACCGCTGGCGACGGCTTTCTCCAGATTCGTAAGAGCAGCCTCGTTGTCGCCGATCCCGATCTGGTACACCGCCATATCTATCGGCGAGATGGTTCTCCCATTAGCGCGGGCTGCTTCCTCTTGTACTTCAAGGATCTTTTTCCAAAAGCCTTTTGATCCGGATGCGCGGTAGGCGGCTCGGACTTGCGCGATCCGCGGTTCGATCACTTCCGAAGACAGTCCCAGAAGATACTGCTGCTTTCTACCTTCGTCGATCGCCTCCTCATACATGCCTTTCATGAGATACGTCAGCATCAACTGGTTGTGAGCTTTGATAAAGTCGGGGTCGATCTCGAACACCTTCCTGTACTGCGCTATCGACTCGTCGTAACGTCGCGCCGCATAATACATTCCGCCCAACGTCGTATTGATTATCAGCGACATTGGATCGAGTTCGACGGCCCGCTTTACCTCGGCGATCGATTCATCGTGACGGCCCATGTTCGCCAAATACTCGCCGTACCATTGATGGGCCGACGCGTAATTTGGATTCAGCTCGATAGCGCGTTTGAACTCGTTTTCCGCTTCGGCGAATTTCCAGTCGTACTCATGAAGCACGACTCCAAGTGCAGCATGCGGCTCGGCCAGTGCCGGATCGAGCTCCATTGCTTTCTCTGCGTTCGTGCGGGCTCTCGGATATGTTTCGTCGGGCTTTGCTTCGTTCTGGTAATTCGGCAAAACCTGATAAGCATCGGCCAGACCGCTGTAGGCGAGTGCGAACTTCGGATCAATGCCGATCGCTTGATTGAAAAACTCGATGCTGCGGTTCAGATCTGCTTCAGTTCTCTTGTTCCAATAAAAACGCCCCTTCAAATAGAGTTGATACGCTTCGTTGTTGTCGGTGTACTTCTTGGTGATACCGGTCGTCTGATTTCCGGCGAGCTTGAGTTGAAGCTTTTCGGTGATAACCGCCGCGATCTCTCGTTGGGTCGCCATGAAATCGGACATTCTTCTTTCATACTGCTCGCCCCAGATCGTCTTGTTGTTGACCGCGTCAATCAGCTCGACGCTGATACTCAGGTTGTCACCTCGCTGGATCATGCGGCCGGTCATCACCGCTTGTACCCCGAGCTCGGACGCGATCTTTTGCGCGTCGAATTCCTTTCCTTTGTATCGCATCACCGAGCTCGCCGGACTTACTTTAAGATCTGGTAATTGAGACAGCCGATAGATCAGCGATTCGGCAAGGCCGTCGGACAAGTACTCCGAATCTGCATTACCGCTGTTATTAACAAGAGGCAGAACAGCTATGGAACTAATACCGTCTCCACCCGAAACATACCGGTAACCAAGCCAAGACCCGACAAGCGCGACCAGGACGATGGCCGCACCGGCGATCATCTTGTTCGAAGATCTTTTTGCGGCGGGGATAACCGTCGGGAAGACCTCGGTCTTTTGTGTGGTGTGTATATGGGCCTGAGTTCGCGCTTCGCCCGGGGCGTCGGTAATATTCAATATCGCGGTCGCCGGTTCCTCATCGGCGAGACCGTAGACGAGCTCCGTCCCGTCCGCCAGTCAAAAGCTCAGCGTGTCGTCGTGATAATCCCGTCTGCATTCAGGGCAGCGTTTCATAATTCGTGTTGCGGCAATTCGAGCCGTTTAACCACACCGGCAAAACGCGCGTCATCGCGAAGGCTGTCATAGCACGAGAGTCCGATGTAACAGGCGAACGGAGCATTTTCATCCACCGCTTGACCGAACGCCTCAATGGCGGCGTCAAACTCGCCGAGCACACCCAGGATGCACGCTTCCCACGCGAGCACTGCAGAATGGCGCGGCCCGATCCTGATCTCTTGCAACGCGGACCGCGCCTCATCAATTTTGCCCCCAGCCGCGAACGCCCATCCGAGCAGACCCACAAAAAATCCGGCGCGATTGGTAACCTCCGTAGCCCTTTGAGCCGCAGCGATCCCATCTTCGAACCTTTCTAAACCAACACAGCCGACGCTGTATGCCCAGAGCGTAAGTGGATGATCGCGTTCAAATGTGAACGCCTGTTCGAAGAACGGCATCGACTCTTCAAGCCGTTTCGACGCGACCAAACCCGTACCCGTCATTGCATACGGATATGCCGCGAGTGGATCGGCGTTCCGAGCGGATTCGAACAACAGCAAAGCCTCGTCGACCCTCCCAACGAGACAGTTGATCACCCCGAATGTTCCCAGGGCGCGCGAATTGTTCGGATCAAGCTGGTTTGCTCGGCGATACGAAGCGTCACACCGGGTCCAGTCTCGCTCCACAAATGCTTCAAACCCCCGAACGTACAATGCCTCCGCCGACTCGCCTTGAATTTTTTGCGCCGTTTCCAAAGCCGAATTGGCTTTAAGGCAAGCCTCCCGTGGGAGGATCAATCCATAGTGAGCCTGCAGAACATACGTCTCTGCGAGTCCGACCCATGAAGGAGCATGCGAGGGATCGAGCCGGACTGCTTCCTCGTAAGCGAGGGCGGCGCCGCTGTGATCATTCTTGGCGTATCGTAAATAGCGACCCCTAAGGTATGCCTTGTAAGCCTCGGTGTTTTCTGTTTCGCGTTTGAGTATCGAAGCCTTAGTGTTACCCAGAAGTTTTAACTTGAGCGCGTCAATGACGGCCAATGTAATCTCGTCTTGAACATCGAAGATATTTCTCATCTCACGATCGAAGGTTTCCGACCAAATGTGATAACCATCGGACACATTTAAAAGTTGGACCGCGATCCGTAGACGGTCGCCGGATTTCCGAACGCTTCCTTCAAGCACATTCGCAACACCGAGTTTGCGCCCGATCTCCCCGATGTCGGCCGTTTTGTCGCGGAAGGAAAATGCTGATGTCCGCGCAGCCACTTTTAGATCTACGATCTTGGCGAGACCGTTGAGAAGCTCCTCGGCGAGACCATCGCAGAAGTACTCGTTGTCGGGATCGGAGCTGATGTTCGAAAAAGGTAGGACAGCGATGGAGTTGCGAGTTCCCTTCTGTGGGTCCGGCGTTACGTGTTCAGACGCCCGGGCAATGAGCACCTCCGTTTTCTGTTCGGATTTGAAGCCGCTTGAGACCGGAGTTCCAAACACGGCCGTCGCCGGTTCGTCGACGGATCTCGGCCCATCGAGCAGCGCACTGCCATCGTCGAGACAAAAGTTTAATGTCTCGTCAGTGTAATCTCGTCTGCATTCGGGGCAGCGTTTCATGAATTTGTACTAAGGGCGATCAACCTAACAGTTTCGTCATTGCTTAGTGTTTGACGCTGGTCCAAACAGGGCCCCGTGAACAAATGCTTTCCCGGTCGCGCCGTGTGGCCATTGAAGACGATCGAAGTCGACGCCCGGCTTGTTGGATCCTTTAGTCCTAAACTTTTCATCGAGCGTAAGCTTCCCTGTTTTCATATCGATGTTCGCGATCAAAACCCACGACCGATTGTTTCCGGTGACGACGACTCGTTCCGCATCCCTATCCGCCGCGATCCAATGCGTCTTGCGGAAGCGCTCATCGAGTATGAGTCGTGATGCCTCAACAGGTTTCGCGGGATCGGTTACGTCAAGAACTACTAATCCAGGCAGTGATGGATCGGTCTGAATCCAGTATCTTCCCACTACAACCGGCACCGCACATTCTTCCTTGGATCCGGCTCCGGGAAACTCAAAAACGTTCTCGGCTTTTGGCGTCGCGCCATCGAGCCCGGAAAGACGGAACAGACCGCAATTAAAAGTATTAACGTAGACACTGCCGTCAGGTAATAGTCGGGGTTCGGCCGGATTCAGGTTGGATTTTCCTTTGACCGGCGTTGGCAACGGAACCGTTGCGAGGAGTCGAAGATCGCTGAGCCTCCAAACCTGGATGTTCGACGTGTCTACCAAGGTATGAGACTCGTGCGAGGCTCCATGCTTATTCGGCCTCGCCCATTGAGGAAGCCCCATCTCGGTACTCGAAGTGATGACGCGGTCGATTCGCGGAAGCACAAGAACGCTATATGGCCATAACTGTGTCTTGTCCATTCCGGCAACATCGGCGCTGCTAGCCCTGATCAGTTTGCCGTGAGTGTCTATTTCTGCGAGAGCACCGGGCGGCTCGTAACCGTCTTTCTTTACTTGAAAGGTGGCGAGGACATTTCCGTTTTCGAGACGCGCGAAGCTGTGGGGAAAACTGTACCCGTTTAGATCTTTGAACTGGCCCGCGAGCTTCGGCTTTCGTGGGTCGCGAAGATCGATAATAAACGTCTGTCCGGCTCCCCATCCATTCGCGAATAACAACGAATTCGCTGGAAACTCATACTCCGTGTGATGTGGAAAGGTTCCTCGTACGCCCACCGGCAACGTAGTAACGATCTCTCCGTAATTCGATGACCCGGGCCGCACATCAATTACCGCGAGGAAATCAGAATCTTTCCCATCGCTATCGCCCGCCCAAATAAACAAGAACGGGCTGGGCCCCCTGGACGCTTGACCAAAAAGGCCGGGCGCGGGTAGGGACACCAGGAAAACAAGCAGCAGTAAAAGAATCGATCTCATAAAGTTTTGTGACTGCTCACGCCGGTCATACCGCAGGAGAGCCGGAACCATCTACTGCATCGATGTGTAATCCCAACGCGATGGCGCGGAATTCAAACTCCGAACTGACGAAGATGATGATCAATATGCTTATGTCCGATCACTGCCCATTCCTTCGCCGACATCTTTCCGAAGAACGGGTGATAGAAACATTCACGGTCGACAGGCAACGTGCCGAGCCGGTCTACTTCTGCGATGACGCGAGCCCGATCATTATCGAAACCTGCGGGCTTTCGTCCGTTTTGCTGCTGATCCATATCGGCCGAGGTCTTGACCTCTTTCGGCATCGGCAAAAAGTACAGGACCATCGGCTTGATCAGATTCCGCGACATGAATGTACTGCGGTCGGGAATCTTAGATTCGAATGGCAGCTCGGCGGCTTGGACGAGATGCGAGAGCATTTGCTCGACGTTCATTCTGCCCCAAGTCGGCTTCGATTCTGGACTCAAGATATTCAGCCGCCCGATCAGCGCGGCCCTGCAATTTTCATCTCGTAATGTCTTCATGTCGTCGTAAGGACCATCGGCATGGTCGGGCCTTAAGATCTATTCCGGCAGATTCATCCGTTTCAGCAGATCCCGATATCGCGAGTCGCCTCGGAGAGCCTCAAACTGTATCTGCCATCGGATCTCCGACAGCTTTCCGTTTCGCGCTTCGAAGTCTTTTTCTAACCACTCAAAGGCTTTGTCTTTATCGCCCAGGGCGACATAGACCGCGGCGATGTATTGTCCGATTGCCTCGTTTCGCGCGTATTTCCCTTCCAGCTCCTTGATCAAATTAAGAGCCTCAGCTTTTTTTCCAGTTAATGCATAAACGTAACCCAGGTCGCCGAGGGAGATGCCCGATCTATTCGATAGCTCGGCGGCCTTCGCCATTTCCAGTATTGCTTCCTCGTTCCTTCCGAGTTTCAGGTACGACAATCCCAGATACTGGTGGGCCGGGCCGAAGTTTGGATCGAGTTCAATTATTTTGAGAGAGTTATCAATACTCGCCTCGTGGTTGCCTTGGAGTTGATAGAGCCGCGTGATGTTAACGGCGATAACGCTCGACAGCGGATCGAGTTCCTGAGCGCGTTTGATCATTGTCGCCGCTTCGTCGTTCCGTGCGAGATTTTTGAGAAAAATTGAATACCAGTGATACGCAGTCGGATAATTCGGATTGATCGCGATCGCCCGTTTAAATTCCTCTTCGGCTTCGCTCCATTGCCACGAATGCTCATATACAAACGCCAATGTAGCGTGGGGTTCTGCTAATTGAGGCTCAAGCGCCAATGCTCTTTCAGCGTACGTTCTCGCCAGCGGCACTGCTTCGCGCGTCGGTGTTCCGGCGTATTCGTTCAAAACCGCGTAGCAATCTGCAAGGCCGACGAATGCGAGAGCATAGTTCGGGTCACGATCAGTCGCGAATTTAAATTGCTCGATCGCCTTCCTGATATTCAGTGTCGTGCGCCTATTCCAGTAATAACGTCCCTTTAAATAGGCCTGGTAAGCGTCGGGGTCGGCAGCGGCAGCCTTGGTAACTTTCGTTTCCTCAGCCCCCGTTAACTTTGCTAATAGTTTTGTCGAAACGTCCTTCGCAATTTCGCTTTGCAGCGAAACGATGTCGGATTGTTTGCGTTGGTACTGCTCGGTCCAGATCACGCTATTCTTTTGAACGTCGACCAGTTCGAGGCTGAGTGTTAATTGATCACCGCGTTGAGCTACCCTGCCGTTCAAGATCGCTTGGACGTTTAGTTCTTTTGCGATGATCTGAAGATCTGTTTCCTTACCCTTGTAGCGGAAGACGGACGAACGAGGCTTGACGTCCAGTCCGGGCAACCCGGACAAACTCTTGATGAGGGTTTCGGTCATTCCATCCGAGAGATATTCGACATCCGCATTACCGCTTTCGTTTACGAAAGGCATGACGGCGATCGACTTGATCTCTTTTGAATTTGCCGACGCGAAGTAACGATAACCAAAGAAGCTGAGAATTGCGATCGCTAGAAGCAGCGGTACCGCGAGCAATCGCTTGTCAAAACCTGGGGACTCTTGAACGGCAACTTCGTCTGTTCCCGTCTGAAGGACCGCCGTCTGGCCGGTCATGTGGATCTGAGCCTGAGTTGGTGCGTCGCCGGGAGCAGAGGTGGCGTGGAGGATCGCCGTCGCCGGTTCATTCACCGACGACGGCCCTTCTAAAAGCGCAGTTCCATCGTCTAGACAGAAACTAAGACTGTCGTCGTAGTAATCGCGGCGGCACTCGGGGCATCGCTTCATAGATTGTCGGGACGTCAGGGATGAACGCGAGAATTATACGGACAAATGCCATTTCGTGCGAGTGTAGGCGATGTTGAACCCGTTCTTCTGCGCGTTCTTTTGAGATTGGCTGCCGGGTGCGGCTCCCATGATCGCGAGATTACAGCCACGTTCGGCGGCGAACTTCAGTCGCCCGGCGAGTAGCGCGTTCTGCGCGCCTTGGTTTCGGGCTTCGGGAATGGTGCTGGCACCCGCTAGAACGCAGACGTCGTCATAAATGAAAAGCATCCCGGTTGATACCGCGTTACCGTCGAGTTCAGCGAGGTACGGATACGCGCCCTGACAGCGGGCGCTGATCCGGCCGAAAGCGAGCATGAAGTCGGCCAGTCCCTCCATTTCGGTCGACCATCCGGCCGCCGATGTCTGGGCCCAGAGATCTGCTTCCGACGCATCGACGATCCGCGTTGTGAGTCCTGCCTTCAGGCGACCATCTTCAAGCTGATCGAGTGAGCGGTACATCACGCTGGTCAGCTCGATCGGCCGGTAGCCCCGCGAGTTCAAAAGCGGCATGAGCGACGGATCGGCCATCGGACTGACCTAGTGGAAAACCGGAGCACCGCGACTTACGAAGAATTCTTCAAGCTCATCGAGATGACCGTCCGTGACTTCGTCGAACATGCCGAGGCCGAAGGTCTGCGTACACGGCGATTCCGGTCCGTCGAACATAGCGTACGCTCCGGCGACATCGATCCACACCGAGCCGCTCGACGGATCGAGCTTCGCACGTGTCTCAACGAAGTCCGCGTTGGCACGAGCTTCAGTCCGTTCAAGTTTTTGTGATAGAGAGCGATCGGAATAGATCATGAGCCACCTATCCGACTCAACTCTTCATCCGATGCGCCGGCGTGAAACATCCGCGCCAGTTCCTCGGGATCGAAGAGCTCGCCAAAGTTCGGCGGCTGCATCGCGACGGCCATCTTTTCGCTGCGCATCCATTCGCTGCACTGTTCTTTTGTGCCGAAATTGTCGACGGTCAACTCGATCTGATTCCCATCCGGATCGTCGTAGTAGAGCGACGTCGTGAAACCATGATTCACCGGGAGCGAAGGCATGATGCCATCGGCTTTCAACCTCTCGTAGTTCTCGACAAGGGATCGAAAGTTCGG
>JANMUW010000314.1:0-6937 GCA_031392105.1 Acidobacteriota bacterium
GCTCTCCCGCCAACCCGAGTGGAAAAGTCATGACGCAAACCGAGCTCGAAGCGATCGCCGGAGTTGCCCAGGAGCTTGACCTGCTTGTCATCTCGGATGAAGTCTACGAACACTACGTCACGGGCGAACATCCGCATGTCCCGATCGCCACGCTTCCGGGAATGTGGGACCGGACGATCACCGTCAATTCGTTTTCGAAATCGTGGAACATCTCGGGCTGGCGGCTCGGCTATGCGTTTGGAAAAGGTGAGCTGATAGCTCCGATCAACAACGCCGCGAACGTGATCTATGTGTGTCCCGTGACGCCGCTGCAGGCTGCTCTGTCGCGCGTACTCATGGCCGATAGCGATTACTACACAAAGCTTCGTGACAAGTTCGACGCAAAGCGGCGCTTTTTCAGCGACGGGATTCGCGACTTGGGTTTTGATATCTATAATTCCGGCTCGGCGTTCTATCTCTGGGCAAGGATTCCATCGGAATTTAATGACGCACTCACGTTCAATGAAATGTTGATGGAGAAAGCCGGCGTCGGCTTGACGCCCGGGGCCGCGTTCGCCGACACCAACATGTGGGACCCGTACGTCCGCATCTGCATCGCCCGCGAGGACGCAGTGCTGGAAGGTGCGATGGAGAAGCTTAAAACGGTTCTTGGTTAGACACGGTCTTTCAAAAACAAGTATTTGCGATAGTGACGAATTTGGTGCTTGCGCGGAATCCGTAGTCCACGCCATGCCAGCGGCTCAGCTCCTCGCTGTATTTCGCGTATTCCAGGCGTGTTCTATTCGGGTATAGTGACCGCCACTGCCGGCAGCTTTGCTTTTTCACGATGCGGCGTATCGAGGATCGTAAACCCGGAATAAAGAGTGACGGATTAAGAGCCTCGTTCAAATGATCCGAAATGAACGGTCTGAGTAGCATATGGCGGGAGGCTTCAATGAATTTCCATTGACCGTCCGTCAGTGCGACCGCGGGGAGCCGGACGACGTCGCCGAAGCGGATAGGTTCGGTCAGACCCTGGTAAAACTTAATCCCCGCATAATTTGCGGCAAGGTCGGCGTTCGAAAAAACACCGCTCACAAAGGTTCCGAAATATGTCTTCTCTGAAATGACCCCACTCTTTACGGCCTTTCGCTCGGCCGCCGCGTCAGTCTCACCTTTCTCGAGAGCTTCTTTGCGGATCCTGTAATAGCCGTAGCCCTGCTGAAAAATATGCGCGATCTTATCAGTGCCGAAGCTCGACCCGTACATGTTGACCGTCGGGCTTATCGTCAAATAATTCGTCGGGACCCACACAAAGATCGACCGCCCGTAGCCGGTTTTGTACCTTGCCGGTTGGGTTCGGAACTTATGCGAATTCAACCAGGTTTGCGCTCGCGTGAACGGAATTATCCCGTCGCCCAGACGTTTGAAAACCTCTCGGGCGACAGCCTCGTCAGATCGAAGGTACGCAAGCTGCTTACGCTCGCGTTCCGGCGAACCGCAATCACTTGAACGCTTCGAACCGTTCAAACAAAGTCGCCGTACGGCGATCTCAGCGTTTATTTTTCCGATCGCTATGCGGATATTGTCTTCCACATACTCGGACACCTCGTCGCCGATGTCCGCCAACGGCACTGGCGGCAGGTTGTATTGGTCGGTTTCGAAGGCGAGCAGCGAACTGTAATTCGCTAGCAGCGAAAACAGCAGACAAACTCCGAACAACTTACGGAGATTCATAATTTAATTCGAAACGGGTTGAGATTGGCCCGGTAAGATGCTAACACTAAAACAATGTCGCGCCGCACACCGGTCTAGCGACGCCGGCACATATCACACGATCGGATAATCTCTACAATGCACTATCACCTCATCGGAAGTTGCGGGACGGCGATGGCTTCGCTTGCGGGAATGCTTCAGGCGCGCGGCCATAAGGTCACCGGATCGGACCAGAACGTTTACCCGCCGATGTCGACACAGCTCGAAGCTCTCGGTATCAAGATCCTCAACGGCTACAAAGGAGAGAATGCCGATATCGGTGCGGATTGTGTCGTCGTCGGCAACGCAATTTCGCGCGGCAATCCTGAGCTCGAAGAGGTCTTGAATCGAAAGATCATTTATCGTTCGCAGGCCGAGATCGTAAAAGAGGAATTCATTCGCGGCCGCCGATCGTTGGTAGTTGCCGGAACGCATGGAAAGACGACGACGACGAGCATCGCAACATGGATCTGCGAAGTCGGCGGCCTGAACCCGAGCTTCCTCGTCGGCGGGATCGTGCAAAATTTCGACGCCAGCTTTCGTGTCACCGATGGCGAGCATTTCGTAATCGAAGGCGACGAGTACGACACCGCCTACTTCGACAAGAAGCCAAAGTTCATGCACTACCTGCCTGAGATCGCTATCGTGAACAACGTCGAATTCGATCACGCCGATATCTATCGCGATTTGCAGGAGATCAAATTTCAGTTTTCGCGTCTGATGAATCTTGTCCCGGCAAACGGACGGCTGATCGTCGGGATCGACTCGCCCGTCGCCCAGGAGGTGTTGGACGAGATGCACGGCAAGTTGTTCACGAACGTCGAGACGTTCGGACTAAGTGATGACGCGAAATGGCAGGCGCGATACATCGACTTCTCCGGTGACACAACACGCTTCACGATTTTCAAGGACGGAGCTAGTTGGGGCGAGTTTGAAACGCACTTGATCGGGGAGTTCAATGTTCGGAATTGCCTGGCCGTGATGATCGCCGCTGATGCATGGGGGATCTCCAGGGAAAAAATTCAGGAGGCGCTCCACAGTTTTAAATCCGTCAAACGGCGCGTCGAGGTTCGCGGAGAAGTTCGCGGCGTGACCGTCATCGATGATTTCGCCCATCATCCCACCGCGGTCGAAGAAACGCTGAAGGCGCTGCGGATGAAATACGACGGCCGGAGGCTCATCGCTGTATTCGAGCCGCGCTCATGGTCGTCGCGTCTCGCGATCTTTCAGGAGCCCTACGGCAAGGCGTTTTCGTATGCGGACTACGTCATCATCGCGGGCGTCTACAACACATCGAAGGCCAGTGAGCTTGGCAAGGTGCTGGATACGGATGGTCTGGTCAAGGACATCGAGATGCAAGGCAAACCTGCGATGAGCTTTCCCGATGCGGATGCGATCCTCGACCATCTTGCGCCGGAACTGAAAGAAGGCGATGTTGTGGCCATCATGTCCAACGGCGGGTTCGGCGGCATCCATGAAAAGTTGCTTGAGATTTTGAAATCAAACTAAGAGATGAGTTGGTTCACTCCGAAATGTCCGGTCGATCCTGATACTAAAGAGTGGATCGAGAATGCATTTAATTGGTTGATCGAAGAACTCGGCGCGGATATTTTGCGATCCGTTGACGTCGTGTTGCCCGCCGAAGAATACTTCCCCGATCCTTTTGCAGGAACACACCCGGACATCCAGCGGATGACGGAACGCGTCTGCGATTACATGGACGTCGACCCGAAGCTCATCGACCTTCGCTTTTACATCAACGAAGATGGCCGAGGAATTCATCCGCTCGCCGGCTCCGAGAGCGGCGGCCACGCCTTGGGTACTTACCAGATGCGCGGCGGAAAATACCACATCCGGCTGGAGACGTCGCAGGCATCAAATCCGGAAGCGATGGTCGCCACGATCGCACATGAACTTGGGCATGTCATTTTGCTCGGCGAAGGTCGCCTCGATCCCGATTATGAGGATCATGAGCCGATGACCGATCTCGTCACTGTGTTTTACGGCCTGGGCGTTTTCAACGCCAACTCGACGTTCCAATTCGATCAGTGGACCAATGCGCAGTCCCAGGGCTGGAGAGCTGAACGACGCGGATATTTGACGGAAGAAATGTTCGGATACGCGCTGGCGTTATTCGCTTTCTCGCGTGGTGAATCGAAACCTGAATGGTCAAGCTATCTGAACATCAACATCCGTTCGTACTTCAAAGGCGGGTTGAAGTATCTTTTGAAGACAGGTGATACTAAGGTGACTCGCGTTTGCGAGGATGCCGAGGCTCACGACAAACAATCGTAAAGCTATCCCGGCAACGCAGCAGTAGTTCCTCATGAAGTACCTTTTAACTTACGTTGCAATATTTCTAATAACGTTCGTCTCCGCCGCGGCCCAGACCGATTACTCTGTCAGCGGAACCGTCAAAGACAGCAACGGTGCCGTGGTCGTGGGAGCTCGCGTGATGTTGCGCAGCACAAGCGGAAAGGAACGCGTTTCGTCCACTGACAGCGAAGGTAATTTTGTCGTTCGAGATCTTGGTGCCGGGCAATATCATCTTCACGTTTCGGCCTACGGATTCACGGGATCCGAAAGCATCGTCCGTGCTGACAGAGGAACTACATCCAATGAAATAATACTCACCGTCGGTGAACCTCAGTTCGCGGTGACGGCAGAGATCGGTCACAGCGAAGATCGGGCCAACATTCCCCAGCCAGTCAACATAATCGGGCCGGCCCAGATCAGAGAGCGGGCCCCGACGTTCCTCGCCCAGATCGCGAAAGAAGAAGTCGGCCTGAATGTGCAGCGAACGAGCCCGACGATCGGGGCGATCGTCGTTCGCGGTTTGACCGGAAAGAACGTCGTCAATTATGTCGACGGAGTCCGTTACACGAATGGCGGGCAACGCGGCGGGATAAACACATTTTTCAATCTTAACGACGCGTCGAATTTGCAGGCTGTCGAGGTCCTGCGCGGACCGAACAGCGCCCAGTACGGATCGGATTCGCTTGGCGGAACGGTGAATCTGCTGACGCGATCACCGACTTTCGGGACTGACGAGCCGGAGTTTCACGGTGAAATAACTCCGGTCTTCAACAGTGGCGACAGAAGCTTTGGGAGTTCGGGATTCCTGAGTTACGGGTCTCGGAGGTTGGGGGCGTACGTGAGTCTCGGCGGCAAAAGCGTCGGAACGTTGAGGACGGCAAACGGTATCGATTCACATTCGGCTATTACGCGGTTCCTCGGCCTTCCTTCGACCGTCCTTTACAAACGAAGTCCCGACACAGAATTTAAACAATACGGCGGGGCCGTCCGCGTCAACTACGCGCCGACGGATGAGCGGCAACTGATCTTCTTCTATCAACGCGGGCAACAGGACGACGGAAAGCGCTTCGATCAACTGTTGGGCGGCGATGGCAATCTGATCGCCGATCTCCGGAACCTGATGCTCGACTTTGGTTACCTCCGTTATGTCGCGACTGATCTCCCAGCCTTCGACACCGCGTCATTCACCGTCTCGTACAACACCCAGCGCGAAGAACGTGTGAATCAGGGCGGGCAGGGAAATCCGGTTGGTGACATCACACATCAATACGAGCGCACGAATTCTACCGGTGTTAGTTTTTATCTCGGTCGCGAACTTCCCGCGCGTAACACATTTCTTGTCGGTGGAGATTTTTATCATGAGAAGATCAACTCGCCGGCGTACATCGTAAACGCGGCGAACGTCGCCGCGATTTCTCGTCCGCGCGTTCCTGATGAAGCGTCGTTCGATTCAGGAGGCGTCTATATTCAAAACGCATGGCAGGCGATCCCGGACCGCTTGCGGATAACCGGTGCGTTGCGATATAGCGCGGCGAAATACAATGCGAGCGCGACCGACGCTCCGATCGTGAGCGGCCGCAGGCTATGGAATGACGACAGGTTAAACGTCGCTGATATTTCCGGCCGCATCGGGGGCGTTGTCCGCCTCGTCGATCAGTTTCGGCTGGCGTTCAATTACAGCCGCGGCTTTCGATATCCGAGCATGACCGATCTCGGAACCTTCGGCCTGACCGGCGACGGATTCGAAGTCGATCACCTCGCCGCCACAAGCCTTGGCGGAACTATCGGGACGACTGCGGCGGCGAACGCTGTCTCGACGGGAATTCCGGTTTCGCAGCAGCGTTCGGAATACAGCGACAACATCGACTTCAGCATTCGGTATCAGAATAAGAGATTCGACGCGGAGTTCACCGCCTATCGTCTCGTAATCTCGGACACTATCGCGAAGCAGGCGCTCGTCTTGCCGGCCGGAGCTGCCGGACAATTCCTGGGCGACCGTCAGATCGTTAGCCAGTCGGCAACGGGAACGGTCTTTGTGGCGGATGTCGCGACGCCGGTACTCGTGAGAGCAAATTTCGGAACGGCGGAACTGTACGGATTCGAAGCCGAAACTGAAGCGAGGCTCACAGATCGTGTGACGGCGAGCGCGAATTTTACTTACAATCATGCGGCCGACAAAGAGACCGGGCTACCGCCGAATATCGAAGGAGGCACGCCGCCTCCGACGGGATTCGTCAGCCTTCGATACAACGGTTCCCGATTCTGGATCGAAGCGTACTCGTCTCTGGCCGCGAAGCAGAGTCGGTTATCGAGTTTGGATCTGAGCGACCGTCGAACTGGTGCGGCCCGATCGCGATCGCAGATCCAGAATTACTTTCGACGCGGTGCATGCGTGAACGGGCTCACGACGCCCGGCATCACGGGCTGCGGTTCGGCGGGCGGAACCCTGATCGCGACGGGTGAGACGCTTGCTCAGTTACAGGACCGTCTGCTCCCGATCGGTGCGACGATCAACGGCGTGACCATTGTCGACAACAATACCTTCGTACCGCTTTTTCTTTCTATGCCGAGTTACGCCACCGCGAACCTGCGGGGTGCATTTACGTTCAATGAGAACTCCACGGTGTTCGTCGCCTTTGAGAACATAACCGACAGCCACTACCGCAATCCGAGCTGGGGAATTGATGGTGCCGGGCGGGGTGTAACGGTTCAATTTCGATACAAATTTTAACTTCATAGTTTTGCCGCCACGCCGCGCGTTTCCGTGTTGTTCGGTGTATTCCGTGATTCGGTTCTTCGCCAGGAACCGCGGAGCCCACGAAGTAACCGGTAAGATTTTCAACTCATTCCTGTTTCGTGTTCTGGCCTTGTTCGTGTGATTTCGTGT
>JANMUW010000331.1:0-5400 GCA_031392105.1 Acidobacteriota bacterium
CGAGAACCTGAGGGCGAATTTGCGCGAGTTCATCTCAACCTGCGAGTCGGTCGTCGTCATAAATCTTGCGTCCACCGAAAAGCTTGCCGTCGAAGGCAACGAGATCTTCAATTCACTTGCCGGATTTGAGAAAGCGCTCGACGAAAATTCCCCGGACGTCTCTCCCGCGATGCTCTACGCATACGCGGCGATGACGAAGGGGATACCGTACGGAAATTTTACTCCGTCGCTCGCCGCTGACATTCCAGCATTGATCGAACTTGCTCAACTCCGGAAAGTTCCAATCGCAGGAAAGGACGGCAAGACCGGGCAGACATTTATTAAAACCGTTCTTGCACCCGCATTGAAAAGTCGTGCGCTGAAGGTTGAAGGCTGGTATTCGACAAACATCCTCGGCAACCGTGACGGTCTCGCACTCTCAAACGAAGATTCGCTCGCATCAAAAGTAAAAACGAAAAGCTCGGTGCTTGACGATATTCTTGGTTATCCGGTCGAGGATCATATTGTAGATATCAGATACTACCGGCCCCGCGGAGACAACAAAGAGGCATGGGATAATATCGACATCGCCGGTTTTCTAGGCCAGAGGATGCAGATCAAAGTAAATTTTCTTTGCAAGGATTCGATTCTGGCCGCTCCGCTTGCGATCGAAATCGCTCGGTGCCTCGATCTCGCGAAACAGAGAGGTGAATCAGGAATTCAGGAACAGCTTTCGGTTTTCTTTAAGTTACCGATGGCAGAAAATGGAAAGCCTGAGCAGGCTTTTCACAAGCAGGAAGAGATGCTGCTGAGCTGGTTGCGTCGGGACTAATTTAACGCAGAGGTCGCGGAGAACGCGGAGAAGATTAATTTAAACTCTCCGCGATCTCCGCGATCTCCGCAATCTCTGCGTTAAGAATCACTGCCTAGTGATCTCGACTTCCGCAGCGATATACCCGAAGCTCGCCCACTGATTCCCCGCGACGATCTTGCGAAACACGGTCATCGCTTTTTCCTTGTCACCGTTGTAGAGAAAATAGTTCCCGATGCCGTAGCCAAGCGACGCGCTGCCAAGGGTGTTCGCCTTGAGCTCCACTTCTTTTAAAAGATCATTCGCCTTCAGCTGCCGCTTGTATAATTTTATTAACTTGTAATAGTCGTCATTTTCGATGATGTTCTCGTTGTCCCGTATCTCGCGTTTTAACAGGCCGTCGGCCCCACGGCGCGCGTCACTCCCGTACCGGGCAGAGCTCATGTAAGCCCAGTGGGCCGAAGCGATTCTCATATCTGGGCTCTTCGCGACGGTTGCAAGATTATAGCTATGCATGAACTTAGCCGCTGCCATGCTCCAGTCACCCTTCAAGTAGTAGGACAATCCAAGGTGATAATAAATGTTCGATTGCAGAGTGCTCGTCGGTATGTTCTTCGCATTCGGGATACCGTCCGGTTCGATCTCGTCCGGCTTTCCTTGCACTAATCTCGCTGCCGTTTCCAGATCTCGAATTGCATCGTCAAAACAGCGCAGCGTGATGTAACGATGGCCGCGGTGGCGATAGAATCGAGCGTCGCTTCGGTGCCGAACGGCAACGAGGCCGCTTGAATAAACTCGAACCGCGTCTTTGTATCGGCCGAGGTACGCCATCCGCCGTCCAAGCCAAAGAATTGAATCGGCTTCATTCAGTTTTTCGAGATGTACGGCTTCGGCATCGACGAGATTTTTTTCATAGAGAGCCCGTGTTTCGGCGGATAGAACCGGAGCGATCTCTCGGGCGGCTAAGAGGCATGGTTGGGAGTACGCAAGAGTCGATAAAGTGAAGAATGCTGTCGCGAGAATTGCGAGTCTCATGGCGGCAATACTATCAAACGCCGGGTCAATTGGTAATGCGGGGGCAACCCGCGTTACCCCCGCTGAGAAAGTACCGGTTGATTGTAATTAACATTCGCCGGGGAGTAAGGCGGGCTTGCCCCAGCATTCAGCATGCGTGAGAATAGGTTTCACGCAAAGCTCGCAGAGAACGCAAAGAAAGCCTATGTCCCTAAACCTTGTTTCTTACTCGCTCCCATCCGCAATCGAAGACGCGGTGAAGGTAGAAGTTGAATCCTGGAGCAAAGAGAATCGGATCACCCGCATCTGGTTGCGGGATGCGAACGTCTGGACTAACGACGACGAATCGAAATGGCTCGGATGGCTCGATATCGTGAGCGAAGAAACTGGAGATGTTAAGAAATATCGTGAGTTCGGCGGCGATGTCCAACAAGCGGGCTTTGAAACCGTTCTGCTAATGGGGATGGGCGGCTCTTCGTTGTGCCCCGAAGTGTTGGCGATGACCTTCGGGAAGAAGAATTTTCATATTCTCGACTCGACCGTTCCGGCTCAGGTCAAAGCTGTCGAAGCCAAACTCGATCTCGCGAAAACATTGTTCATAGTCGCCAGCAAATCCGGTTCGACGCTTGAACCAAACTGTTTCAAGCAGTATTTTTTCGATCGCGTCTCACAAGTTTCAAAGAATGCCGGGAAACAGTTCGTTGCGATCACCGATCCCGGATCGAAGATGGAGCAGATCGCAAAGGACGACGGCTTCCGGCACATTTTCTACGGCAAGCCCGCGATCGGCGGAAGATTTTCTGCGTTGTCAGCGTTTGGTCTGACCGCGGCCGCGGCGATGGGATTGAACGTGGAGACATTGCTAAGCCGCGCTGCCGAGATGGTTGCACTCTGCAATGGCCCCGATCCAAATGAGAACGCGGGCGCGATGCTTGGGATCGTTCTTGGTGCGTGTCACCGGCTTGGCCGCGACAAGCTCACGATCATTACCGGACCGGAAGTTTACGATGTCGGAGCTTGGCTCGAACAATTGATCGCCGAGTCAACCGGAAAGAACGGCGTCGCGATCATTCCCGTCGATCGTGAACCAATGATCGACGTGGACAATTATTACGAGGACCGGATTTTTGTAAACCTCGGGCTGAAGGGCGCGGCGGTCGACGAAGCCGTCTACCAGCGACTCGAAGACATCGAACGAGCCGGACATCCGATGATTCGGATCGAGCTCGAATCGCTTTATCACATCTCGCAGGAATTTTTTCGGTGGGAGTTTGCCACTGCTGTAGCCGGCTCGATGATGGGTATCAATCCGTTTAATCAACCTGATGTTGAATCAGCAAAGATCGAAGCACGGAAGATCACCGATGAGTATGAACGGACCGGATCGCTGCCGACGGAAGAACCCTTTTTTGAAGATGGTGGGATCGCTTTGTTCAGCAACGATACAAACGTTGCGGAGCTGGATAAGATAGTTGGAGATGCTCGCTCTTCGGCTGCCTATCTCAAAGCTCATATTTCCCGTTTAGCCGCGAACGACTATTTCGCTCTGCTCGCGTATATCGAGATGCAGACGGAAAATGAAAAGCTGCTTCAAGCGATCCGCGAAAAGGTCCTCGATCGTTCTCTTGCCGCCACGTGCCTCGGGTTCGGCCCGCGATTCTTGCACTCGACCGGTCAGGCTTACAAGGGGGGCGGGAACAATGGCGTGTTTCTCCAGATCACATCGGACGATGAATTCGATCTTCCGGTGCCTGGACAGAAGTACACGTTCGGTGTTGTGAAATCCGCGCAGGCGAGAGGTGATTTTCAGGTTTTGTTGGATCGCGGCCGGCGGGCGCTGAGGGTGCACATCGGATCTGATGTGGTGTCGGGTCTTGCTCGCATTCTTGAGGCAATCAGGTAAGTCTTGCTGCGGATTTGCGCGGATGAGAACTTTTTCTCTTCAGTGGATAGTGTCAAGTTAATAGTCTTAACTATCCACTTACCACTTATAACTATTCACTGAGGAAAGCAGACCTATCGATTTGCTTATTAAGATCTTTGACTAAACGCCGACAGTCTCGTCTTCTTCGATCAAGTACGGAGAGACCGCAGCCTTATCGATATCTTCCTCGAGCACCTTCGCGATCACCGGCAGTGACAGCGAACGCGTTTTCTGGATCCCCGGAACTTCCTTGCCCTTCGCATAGACAGCGTGGCGGCCGTTCTCCTGGTACCATTCGCTCAGCGAAGCGGTCTTGTGCATCTCCTCAATGATCTGCCGCCAGCCCACGCCGGTGTTATAAGCGCAAAAGCTGATCTCGCCTTCCTGAGTTCCGTAAGGAATGACGCACATCTCGGTGCGACGGAAATCGTAATTGAATAAATCCTGGAACCACATACCTTCGACACACAGAACTCGCCAAACGTCGTCGTCTGACTTATCTGTCTTCATGCGATCGTTGCGGTCGGAGTTCGATGTCGTGGACGAAGGCTTGAAGAGGTTGACGATCTGCGAGATCGGAAATCCTTCGGGTGCGCGGCTCGCGTCATAGTTGCGCATGATCGCCATTCCGAGTTGCGCCATGGTGAGCTTCTTTCCGCGCGCCGTGTCGGTGATCGTCGCGACGTCCCTCATGAATCGCTCGTAATTAAAAAATTCGAAAAGCGATTTCGTGAGTCCTGACTTTTTATTGACGACCATCAGCGTGAAGATCCCGCAGTTCGGATGACAATTGCACGACGACCATCCCCACGGTGCGTCCGCCCCCTGCAGCATGTCCATCACTGATGTGAACGCCGAATAGCTCGAGAGCGGAAACCAGTCGCGCATCGGCTCAAGCACACCGTCGAGCTGATCTTTTAGATCGTGCGTCATTCCCGCGAGCGTGTAGCGTTGCTGGATACGGTCCGCATCCGAGATGTCTTCGTCACGGCCCGTAAAAGAAACCGGCTGGAACGCGATCGTCTGAACTTTGTCGATGTTCTCCGCGGCGAACTTAACAATGCTGCCGATGCCTTGGTTGTTCCACGAATTTACGATTGTCGTCACCAGCGTGACCTTGATGCCGACCGACGCGAGATTCTCGATCGCCTTGAGCTTCACATCAAAAAGATTTCCGACACCGCGATGCTTGTTATCTTCCTCGTTCGTTCCGTCGAACTGCAGATATACGCCGTGCTGACCCGCTTCTTTCGCCGCCTTGCAGAATTCGATGTCCTCGGCATAGCGAATCCCGTTTGTCGCAGCAAGAATTCGATAAAAGCCGATCTTCTTCGCGTAGGCAACGGCGTCGAGAAAATACGGCGACAAGGTCGGCTCGCCGCCGGAGAACAAAATGATGATCTGACGTTTGGGCTTGAAAGAAACTGCGCGGTCGAGGATCGCTTTCGTATCTTCGAAGGTCGGCTCGTGGACGTAGCCGACCTGGTTCGCATCCATGAAGCACGGATTGCACATCATGTTGCACCGGTTTGTGAGGTCGACCGTCAAAACCGCACCGCGGCCGAACTTGATATCGCTTGTTCCGTGATGATGAACGTGCTTGTCTTCTGCGGCTTTGAAATCGCGGCCGTAGAAAAGTGATTCAATGCGGTTCAGAAAATTAGAATCCGTT
>JANMUW010000417.1:0-3460 GCA_031392105.1 Acidobacteriota bacterium
GTAAAGCCGCCTGGGATCGAAATCGCAGATCCACATAATTCCAAAAGACCGTCGCATCTCTTCCCTTTTCGGCGAGCGAACCGGCGATCACCTGTGTGTGAGCGTGGCGTTCGACAATCTCGCAGTCGGCCTGAAGCGCCGCGTCGTAGAGTGCATTAGACAACTGGCACAAGCCGCCGCCGACGTTCGGAATAATGCATCCCTCGCGCAGCTCGCGTCCGGAGACATATCCTTTTGAACGACTTGCTCGGCCAAGCTGTTTCCAAAAACTAAAAGTCGCACCGGCGGGAATCTCGAGCCCGTCCAGTTTCTTTACGGCGAGCCGAAGGTTGTGGATCTTGCCGGCGACGAGAAAGCGTTCGCGAGGATCATTCTCGGTCCATAGCATCGTGCGAGAAGTCGCAATAAGGGGTTGATCAGATAGCTTTGATCCGGTCGCATGAGTCGCGACCTTGATCTCACGCAGATCGCGAACCGAGCGCCGAAGCTGAAGCAGGGCGGTCTTAAACCGAAAGGCTACCGAATCAGCGTAGGTCGGGATCTTTCTTTCTGTAACAAGCTCGGGGTTCGCCGTCATACAAGCTGAATAAATAGAACACGATGTTGGGGCACTTATCAATGTGGATACCCACGCTGATTGTGTATTCCGTAAAGAATTGAATGACCACGTGCGGTAGCGCGTGGATCCGGGAATTTTTGAACACGGATAAGGCGGATCAAGCGGATTTAGGCGGATCTGAAAAGTCATATCAGGCCTTTTTTCCGATTCGTTACGCGCGAACTCAAGGAGGCGAGCATTTTGTCTCTCAGGTCTTTTCGTGTGTCTCGCGTTTTTCGTGGTTGGTTTCAGAAAACTGCAACCACGACGCAACGAAGTCACCTCTGAATTTAAGACCTTTCTTGTTTCGTGTCCTTTTTCGTGGGGGTTTGTGATTCGTGGTTTGCCTTTTGAAAGCCGAACCACGAAATGCACGAAACACACGAAGGAGCCGACATTACAAACATACAAAGCACGAATCACACGAAGGCACACGAAATAAAAAACTCAGATCCGCTTCATCCGCCGCATCCGCCTTATCCGCGTTCAAAAAGCGCATGATGGTTCGGCAATATCACGGACGCTGGTGGACCTGATGTTATAATCGCCTCGCACCAATGCGTTTCATTTTCTCTCCACTATTCTTCATCCTTCTGGTCGTCGGACTCGTGCCGCTCTCCGTGTCGTGGCAGATACCTTTTTTGCGTACAGCCGTGATCGCGTTCGACGCGCTGCTTATCGCAACCGCGTTACTCGATTACTTCATCAGCCGAAACCAGCTCGCGGGCGTCACGGCAAGACGCGAGTTCGACCGGCGATTTGCAATTGGCGATCCGTCCGAAGTTAAACTCGTGATCCTGAACGAAAGCGATCATGACCTCCGTCTCAAGCTAAAGGACGAATATCCACCGGCGATGCGGCTTCGGGACAAGCGCGAGGCGGAGATGTATCTCGACGCTCACGAAGTCGGACAGTTTTCGTATTTTGTGACACCGCCAAGACGAGGCAAATACGAGTTTGGCCGGATAGCGGTTCGCTTCAAATCGAAACTGGGCCTTGTTTGGTGTCAGGCGGCGTTGGCCGAGAACCAGACGGTCAAGGTGTATCCGAATATGCGCCGTGCACGCGAGATCGAGCTGCGTGCGCTCGGGGCACGATCATTCCTGGCGATCCAGCGGCGTGCAGTGAGACGCGGCGAAGGTCGCGATTTCGAATCCATGCGCGATTACGTTCGCGGCGATGAGCTCCGGCATATTTCATGGACCGCGACAGCACGGCGAAATCGATTGACGACGCGCCAGTATCAGATCGAACGCGATCAAACAGTGATGATCGCTCTTGATGGTGGCCGCCTGATGACGGGCCGGGTCGGCGATGAAACTAAATTCGACACCGCGATCCACGCATCGCTGGCTCTCATGTCTGCTTGTGCTCGCGCGGGTGACAACTGCGGTCTGGCGGTGTTCGGCCGCCGCGTAAAAAAATACCTTCCGCCGAAGCGCGGCCTCGAGTACATGGACGCGGTGCTCGAAGCGCTCCACGACATGGAGCCCGAGCTCATCGAGCCGTCGTATGCGCGGGCGTTTCAGTTCATCGCTTCGAATTCGAAAAAGCGCGCTTTCGTCGTCATTCTTACCGATCTCGTCGATAAAGAAAGCTCGAAGGAACTGATCAACTCACTGAAGCTTCTCCGCCCGCGACACCTGCCGCTGGTCGTCACGATCGGCGATCGCGATCTCAACACGACTGTCAGCAAAGCTCCAGAGAATATCAAAGACGTCTTCACGCAGTCGGTCGCAGAGGAGATAATTCATCAACGCGAACAGGCATTGCGGGTTGTCGAGTCGTTGGGCGGATTGGCTCTAGATGTGACGACCGCGACTTTGGGTCCGAGGTTGCTCGAGACCTATTTGAGGGTGAAGGAGCGCGGGTTGCTCTAAGTTTAACGGCGAAGAGCCGAGCGCATACGGTCAATGTCGTAAGCTCCGGAGGAGCGAAATGTTGGTAGAAAAGAATCCAATCCGACGTTCGAGCTCCGTAGGAGCGACATTTCCGGTGCCGCTTCTACAGAGCTAGGGTAGTTTCTTCCGAGACGTATCTACCAATATTTTGCTCTTCGGAGCCTTGCAAGACAGGGGCTGGATTTATAATGCACAAATGGGTGCATGGGTTCCGGGTTCCCAATAGATAATGATTATGGAATTTACAGGGCTCGTCCGTAATACTATCGAACCAATGATTTCCCAACTTGGGTTTATGCTGCTCAGCGAAACCCCACGCGCGCTCGAGTATGCGTCGCCGTTTGTTAGGCTTCGGTTTTCCTTCAACCAGCGTGAGAATTCACTAAATTTCTTCTTGGGCCCCGTATCCGGAGATTTGATCCTTTTCGACGACGATATTCTGGAAGAAGGGTTCGAAAGTTCTGGTCACCTTGATCAAGTTGCCGTTGAGGTATTTCTGCAAACTCTTCTTTCTTTCTACGAAAACGAGGGAAGAGAATTGATGCGGGGAAGTGACGAAGAAATGCAGCGACTCCTCGACTACCAAGAGGAACGCAGCGCAGGATATACCGCCCGACTACGGGAAGCTCAGAGGTAGACTCCGTGAAACGCCTCAGAACTAGAACCCTTTCGACTGACAACCGAGCTACGCAGAAACTTCCGTCAACATTTCGCTCCTGCGAAGCATTGCCGAATCCGAGGTACACGGTTCACATGCCATATTCAAATAGACTTTTTCTCATACTCACTATTGCGGTAACGGCCGTCTCATCGATTGCCGCGCAAAAGAAACTTGCGCCGCGGCTGCCAGTCATCGACATGCACATCCATGCCGAGCTCCTGTCCGAATTCGGTGACGGAAAGCTATCGGTGTGTTCTGGCGATCAAGAGATCATACTACCCGCCATCGACCCGAAATTAC